>CAILUR010000240.1 GCA_903837445.1 uncultured bacterium
ACCAGTCATTGTGGATGGAAGAAATATATATGACCCTAAAACTATGAAAAAAGCAGGGTTTGAGTATGTGGGGATAGGCAGAGGTTAAAAAATATTTCTAAGGGTTTTATTTAAAATTTAGAACAAAGCAAAAAACTTATGGAGAAAAAAATGGCCCAAAATAAAAATAAAGAAAACAGAGATGGTAAAAAAGAGCTGATAAAGGCATCAGACAATAAAACTTTTTCGCTCAAAGATTATTTTTTGATTAATGTTGCGTTCCTTGTTTTTTTGGCTGTGATATGCCTGATAATTTATTTCACCACCGGGCGGCAATGGGATGAGGTCATGAGCAGCATTTACAGCTTTATTTTTCTCGTCTTTGGTGGGGGCTTTGCTTTTGTGTCTGCTTTTGATTATATCTATGACAGGGTCACAAAAAAATCTGAAGGGAATAACTGATATAATGCGCCTCTCCCGTAATTTAAAAAGTTTCGTTTTTCTATGTATTATAGGCGTGTCTTTTTGTAGTATTAGTTTCGCTGAAAATGTTTATTCTGAGGCGCAGTATGTGACTCCGGTGACGGCTGTGGAAACACCTAAAAAAATAGTCAGTATGGCAACGGCAAAGACGGAAGATACAGTGGAATTATTAAAAGCACAAAAAAGTGAAATAAATGAACTCAAAGGACAGTACGCTACTTTTAAAAACGGAATAGAACAGGCGGGGAAGAAAATAGAAGGACTGGAAAAAGCGCTTACCATAGTTAACGAAGATATTAAAAAAATTGAAGAAAAAAACATAGAACTCTCTGGAATTGTGTCTGAAATGGACGGCCTGAAAACAGGGCTCAAAGATATGGAAGACAAGTTTCAAAAGGACAAAGTAGTTACCGATAAATATATGGATGAGTTTTCAGAAATGAAAACGACCTTGAGGGAAAAAGTGGACAAGCTGCAGTCTTACAGCGATATAATGGATGTTTTGAAAAAAGAACTGAATAATAATGAGATAGAAATAGCCAGATTGAAAAAGGAAATAAATATGGTAAGGACGGAAGCTGGCGGAGATGACAGTGCGTTGGACTCTATCTCTCGTTGGCCGTATATGGGGATTTCGGCAGTGGCTTTGTCTTTAGTGGCTTTTATAATAGTAATGGTAAAAAAATAAAAGTGAGGAATTAAAATGGCATACAGTATGACGGGCTGGGGAACTTATAAAGCAAAAAAGTTTACTATAAATATAAAGGGCTTGAACTCAAAATACAAAGAAGTTTTTTTGCATATGCCTACTGAATTTTTTAGTCTTGAGGCAAATGTTCACAGACTTATTTCAGATGCCGTAAACAGAGGAAAAGTAGATGTATATATTAATATTGATAAAGCCAAAATTAAAAAAAGAATCACGGTGAATGAAGAACTTTATAAGTCAGCGTATGCAGCACTGAAAAAACTTTTGGCAAAAACTGGGGAAAAGCATGTACCGGTAGAAGTTATTTTTCAGAGTGTGGAAGGCATAGTAAGCGAAGACTTGTCACTGGATGCAGATTTTGCATGGGAACAAGTTAAACCCGTGATAGAAAAGGCTATAAAAGATTTTGTAAAAATGAAACAGGCGGAAGCGGAAAGGCTTTTGGAAGACATAGCAAAACGCGTGGATGTGGTGGAAAAAGAAGCGGAAAATATAAAAAAACTTTTTGAGACATATAAAGTCTCATACACGATTAAAATAAAAAATAAAATAGAAGAATTACTTCGTAAAAGCGAGGAAAAAAAAGAAGGGTTTATAGCGGCGCAGGTGGTGGAAGTGGTGGAAAAATTTGACATTACCGAAGAGCTTGTTCGGCTTTCTTCCCATGTCAAACAGATAAGGGCTTTATATAAAGAAAAAATTGTCGGTAGAAAACTTGATTTCATAGCGCAGGAAATTTACAGAGAAGCTAACACCCTGACAAATAAACTGGGAAGCCCTGAAATTTCTGCTTGTGCAATTGCGATAAAAGAAACTACGGAAAAGATAAGAGAACAGGCTGCAAATCTGGAATAATAATAGAAAACGAGGGTAACTGCATAAATGATGTTAAATGTGGGTTTTGACAATGCTGTGGTTTTAGAGAGAGTGGTGGCTATTATTTCAGCCGGTTCCACTCCGGTAAAACGCATGCTTGAAACCGCGGAAAAAAACGGGTTTCTTATAGATGCGACTCACGGGAAAAAAATAAAATCGGTTATTATTACTGATAGCAATCATTGTATTTTATCTGCGATACATACGGAAACTCTTAACTCCAGAGCGGGAGTAAAGGCTGGACAGCAGGAAAGAAAAATTATAAAAGAAAAGGAGGCACATGGTGGTAGATAAAGGAGATGTGTTTGTCATATCGGCTCCATCAGGTGCCGGCAAGACAACGATTATTAACAAGTTTATGGAAACCCATAAAAATGACTTTATGCTTTCTGTGTCTGTCACTACCAGGCCTGCCAGAACTGGGGAAAAACACGGCACGCATTATTATTTTTTTAGTAAAGAGAAATTTCTCGAGTATATTAAAAAAGGCAAGTTTATTGAATATGCTAAAATTATTAATGAATACTATGGAACGCTTAAAGAAACTGTTAAAAGTAGCACTGCCAGCGGTAGGAACCTGATAATGGATATTGATGTGCAGGGGGCTAAAAAAATAAAAAAACAGATAAAAAAATGTGTCACTGTGTTTATGATGCCACCTTCTTTTGAGGAATTGACCGACAGACTGACAAAGAGGAAAACAGATTCGCCTGAAGCGGTAAAAAAACGCCTTGCCCTTGCGAAAAAAGAAATGAAACAAAGCGGGAAATACGATTTTGTCATTGTGAACAGGGATATTGACGAGACAGTGGGCTTATTGGAAGCAATATTAAAACTTACAAAATTCAAAAAATATAAGGTATAATAGATAAGTACCCCGGAGTATTTAAACTACCGGACAATTTAATGAATCGCAAAAATGCGATGATCGCACGGAGGCAATAAATGAAAAAGAACGAGTACACGCTGGATGACTTAAGAACAAAAATGGGTAACAAGTACGCTTCAGTCCTTTTGGTAGCTTCGAGGGCTAAGGCCATACGCGAGACTCCGGGGGAAGTGGAAGATGAAGATAAAAAATTGAAACCCACTGTAACTGCGGTAAAAGAACTTATGGAAGACAAGCTTAAGTTCAAAGATTTTGAAGGCGATAAAATTAAAGCTGAGGAGTAAATTACTTGGCAAAAGTATTGCTTTGCGTAACAGGAAGCATAGCTGCTTACAAAGCGTGTGACATAATTCGGCTTTTGAAGAAAAACGGAGCACAGGTAAGATGTGTAATGACAGCTTGCGCCAAAGAATTTGTCACGCCACTTACGCTAAGGACCCTTTCGGAAAACCCTGTTTATGATGATATGTGGTTTGAAAGCAAGGCTCCTGAAGCCACCATAGAACATATAGACCTTTCCTGTTCAAATGATGTTATTTTAATAGCGCCGGCGACTGCCAATATAATAGGTAAGATAGCTGGAGGCATAGCAAACGACCTTTTGACAGCCACTGTTATGGCATCTGATAAACCTGTGGTGATAGCACCAGCTATGAACACCCGTATGTGGAAAAATCCTATTGTTCAGGAAAATGTAGCAAAACTAAAAAAACTCGGGTATCTTTTTGTCGGGCCTAAAAAAGGCGAACTGGCTTGTGGCGAAATAGGGGAAGGCCATATAGAAGAAGTAAATGAAATAGTGGATAAAACCTTAAAAGCCGTAAAAAAAAACTTCATAAATAAGCAAATGTCAGGGAATACTCTCCTCAACAATAAAACAATTCTAATCACTTCAGGTGCGACGCGTGAACCTATTGACGCGGTGCGTTTTATTTCAAATCCCTCTTCCGGAAAAACAGGCTATTTTCTTGCCACCGAAGCTAAAAACCGGGGAGCAAAAGTTATTTTTATTACAGGTAAAAGTGCGTATGTGCCACAGGCGGATATTATTGAAGAAGTGGAGTCGGCACAGGATATGCTTGACGCTGTCAAAAAGCACAGCGCAAAAGCGGACATAATTATCGGGGCTGCTGCAGTGGGGGACTTTACTACGGATAAAAAAAATGGAAAACTTGAGAGAAAAGATGTTCAGACCTTGATACTCAAACCCACAAAAGATATTTTGGCAGAGGTAGGAAAGGGCAAAGACACGAAAATTATTGTGGGCTTCGCGGCTGAAGTGGGGGAAAGAACAGACAAGGCGATAAAAAAAATAAAAAATAAAAATCTGGATATGATAATCCTTAATGATATTTCAAAAAAAAGTATAGGATTTGAAACTGACAATAATAAAATAAAAGCCATATCGAAAACTGGGAAAATTATTTTTTCAGGCACCGGCACCAAAGAAGCGCTTGCGGGAGTAATTCTTGATTTAGTGGAAAGTCTTTTAAAGACAAAAAAAAGGCACGGTTAAAATGGGGACCCTCGTAAAAAAAACACTTTTTATGCTTATTACTATTTTTGTTGCTGGGCATATTTTTGCCGCAAAGGTAATGACTTTTTCTGGCATGTCCGCTTACCGGAATGAAATAATAGTACAATATAAAACCCCACTGACGACAGCTGATTTAGGAACTCTCTCAAATATAATCGGAATAAAAATAGACGATGAAAAGAGCGCAATGCATTATATTGAAACTTATTATAAGATAACCCGTGTGATTAAAAAAACTCAAAGTACTGATTTTGTGGTCTACAAAGTGGCAGATATAAGTGCGGTGGAAACTACAGTAAACGCGCTTAAAACAAATCCAGCGGTTGTTTATGCAGAGCCAAATTATATGTTCAGTGCGCTTTATACCGTGGTAGCTACTATTCCAAATGATTCTTTTTACCAAGATGGATTTACACAATGGGGCTTTAATAAAATTAAAGCGGATATGGCATATAATGCAGGTTTAATTGACCTCTCGAAAAATAAAACAATAATTGTAGCGGTTTTGGATACAGGCATATATGCCTCGCATCAGGATTTTGTGGGAAAACTTGTGGCAGGTTGGAATGTCATAGAGGGGACTTCAAATCCTGCGGATGATAATGATATTTATCACGGTACGCATGTGGCTGGAATAATTGCCGCAAATACAAATGACCAGACTGTTTTGGGAGCTGGGTATCCAAGTATGGCAGGGGTGGCTTATACAAATGCCTCCTGGACCGCTCAAGTAAAAGTTATGCCTGTTAAGGTATTGGATTATGAAGGGTTGGGAAGCGTGGCGGACATAGCGACAGGTATTAAATGGGCGGTAGATAATGGAGCAAATATAATTAATTGTAGTTTTGGGAGCGATTCTGAAAGTGTGACTTTGGAGAACGCGATAAATTACGCTTTAGCGCAGGGGTGTATTTGTGTGGCTTCTTCTGGCAATACTTCCAGTTATGGCAATGTATATCCAGCGCATTATGCCAATGTAGTGTCGGTAGGAGCTACGGATGAAAATGATTTAAAAGCTGATTTTTCAACTTGGGGGAAAGTGGATGTGGTGGCACCTGGTACTGATATATGGAGTTGTTCAGGAGATATTGCGGTTTATACTGCTCTTTCCGGAACTTCTTTTTCGGCACCATATGCGACAGGTGCGTTGGCTATGATTTTGCTAAAAAATGAGGCTATCCTTCCGGAAAGAGCCATAAATATATTGGAACAGACTGCGGATGATGTGGATGTGCTGGGAAGGGACTCGAAGACAGGCTGGGGAAGAGTAAATCTATATCGCGCGCTTACGGAAGAGGTTTCTTTGGTAACTGGAGAACTTAGAACATATGTTTGGCCAAATCCCTTTTCTCCAGCGAAAAATACCTATATCAATATCACCTTTAAATTTCCAACAATTTCCGACACCACCATAAAAATATATGATGGTGGGGGAGAACTTGTATGGGAAAAGACACTGGCTGCCGGAGAATTGATAGAAGGGTATAATGTCGCGCGTTGGGATGGAAAAAACAAAGAAGGGCGTGCGGTAGCTAACGGGACTTATTTTCTCTTGGTAAAAAACAAAATCAATACTGGAAAAACTAAAATAGCTATTGTCTATTAAAAGGATTAAATGAAAAAACTTTTGATTATAATTTTTACAGTGTTTTTCGCAGCACCTCTCTTTGCCTCTGGGGGAGAGGTTTTTGCGTTTTTGAAAAATGGAGTGGGAGTTCGGGCTGCAGGCATGGGCGGAGCGTATTCTTCCTTGGCGGATGATTGCTCAGCTTCTTTTTATAATCCAGCGGGGCTGGGGAGATTGCACGCACTCTCTTTGGCTGCGGATACTTATATTATGAGTTTTGGCAGAAGCATGAATTTTGTAGCTGTGGCTAAACCTTTTGAAATAGGCAATAAAGTAATAGCGACAGGTTTTTCTTGGATAAACTATTCCACTGGCGCAGATATTGAGGCGAGAGCTTCTAACACCTTAAGTTATGACAGCGTTTTTAATGATGCGGAAAATATGCTTATCGCCAGTTTTGCCAGTTCGCTTTCAGATAATTTATTGATAGGCGCTAATGCGAAGTTTTTATTTCAGAACATAAAAGAGAGTAAAGGCGCAGGTTTTGGTTTTGATGTTGGGGCGATAGCGAAAGTCACCTCCGCCCTTTCACTGGGAATAAACTTTTCCAATATATCAACAAGCATAGTCTGGAGTGGAAACACGCACACAGACGAACTGCCACTTACCATAGTACCGGGGATTTCATATATATTGCGTGACATAGCCGGAGCTAATGGACTTAATTTGCTTCTCAGTGCGGATGTATATTATAATAAATTTAATACACTCTTTTTAAAAGGCGGATTGGAAGGTGCCATTAATGATGTAGTTTTTGCACGGTGCGGGTGGAATGGATTTTCCTTATCCGTGGGTACTGGAATAAAAATAAAACCTTCTAAAATATTTTCGCTTAAATTTGATTATGCCTGGGTGGCGGATAGCATTGAAGTAGGCGGGGCTAATCATAGAATAGGACTTACCTTAGATTATATATTTCCAGGAATGGAATATGTAGAGCAGGGGAATGAAAGCAACTATGAAAATGAGGGAACTGTAAAATATGAAAAATATAAAGACTGGTAAGAAAAAAATAATAATCACAGAATATTTTGTCTCGCTCGGCGGCGGGCAGGTAGTTCTTTTGAATATGGTTAAAAACCTTAAAAAATATTTTGATGTACAGGTAGTCCTGTTTAATAGAGGTCCGCTGGAAAGAGAACTTTTAAAACTCGGTGTGAAACCTTATTTTATCCAGAGTCCTAAAACAGTAAAACACAGATATTTTTGGGACAGTGCGCCTTTTTTGATTAAACTTGCCCGCTACTTTCAAAAAGAAAAACCCGCGGTGGTTTTTGCCAATAACTTTTTTTCAGTAAAACTTTCAGCGGGGGCGGCAAAAATAAATGGAGTGCCTCTGATATGGCACAAACATGTGATAATTGAAAAAGACAAAAACTCATATTTGGCGGGCCAATTGAGGCTATATGCTGGACTGGTGGATAAGATAATATGCGTTTCACAGGCAGTAAAGAGGGCTATGGTGGCAATAGGTGTGCCTGTTGCAAAACTGGAGACAGTGTATAACGGAATTGAAAGGCAAAAGCCCTTGGTAAAAGAGGCGCGCCTCATACGGAAAAAACATAAACTCGGGAAAAGTTTTGTTTTTGGGGTGCTTGGGTTTATAAGAAAGAATAAGGGCTTTGATATATTTGTAAAAGCCGCGGAAGTGGTTTTGAAAAAAGAAAAAAATGTAAAGTTTCTTGTGGTAGGTAAGGCGGAAAAAGCGGATGAGCAGTTTGAAACAGACCTGAAAAAGTATACTAAGGACAGAGGGCTGAAAAAAAATATAATATTTACCGGGTATGGCGAGAAACAAAAATATATGAGCGCTTTTAATGTTTTTGTCCTTCCCTCCTTAAGCGAACCTTTTGGACTCGTGACTATAGAAGCCATGGCTATGGGACTACCAGTGATAGCGTTTGAAACTGGTGGGACTCCTGAAATAATCAGCAATGGGGTGGACGGCTTTTTGATAAAGGACATTAGTAAATATGCGTTGGCTGAAAAAATGCTTGAAGTGTATAAAAAAAAGAATAAAATAGGAAAAATAAAATTGCAAGCTATGGTGACTATAAAAAATAGATTTACGGCTGACAGACAGGCCGAAAAAATAAAAGAAATAATTGAAAATGTGATATCAGGAAACTAATGGAGAAAAATGAATAATAAAATTTCAGTGGTAATAATCACTTATAATGAAGAAAAAATTATTTCATATTGTCTTTCGGCCTTGAAGTGGGCGAATGAGATAATTTTGGTGGATAGTTTTAGTAAAGATAAAACCGTGGAAATAGCTAAAAAATATGGAGGAAAAGTAGTTTTAAGGAAATTTGACGGCTATGTCAAACAGAAAAACTTTGGAATTGCTAAAGCAAAAAACAAATGGGTATTATCGCTGGATGCGGATGAAATAGTCACAGAACAGCTGAGGGACGAAATTCTTTTCGTCATAAAGAATGACGGACAAAATAATGGTTTTTTAATTCCGCGTAAAAATTATTATTACGGCAAATTTTTGAGGTTCGGAGGGGTGTATCCAGATAAGCAGGCGAGGTTATT
Source organism: uncultured bacterium (assembly GCA_903837445.1). Classification (GTDB taxonomy): domain Bacteria; phylum Oederibacteriota; class PGYV01; order PGYV01; family CAILUR01; genus CAILUR01. Next base: position 8,642 of record CAILUR010000240.1, read on the forward strand.
TAAAAAAACCTCAGGGAGATTTGAAAAGGCGCAGGTGCATGAATGCGTAAAGATAAAAGGGCAGCGTGGGGAATTGCGCGAAGCCCTGTTGCACTATACGCGGGATACTGTGCAGGAACACATAGAGTATATAAACAGATATACAGAACTGGAAGTGAAGGCGCTTGCGGGGAAAGCATACAGGCCCACTGGCTATTCGATTATATTAAAACCTATATTATATTTTTTAAAACACTATATTTTTAAAGCTGGGTTTCTGGATGGGGTAAGAGGGTTAATTTATCATTCTATTTCAGCAATATATGTCTTTTTAAAAGAAGTAAAGGCAGCAGAAGTGTTGGGACTTAATGGAATAAAGCTTAAAACGACTTTATTTAAAAGAAGTAAAACCCTTTAAAATCGAACCGAAAGTATATTTTAAGGCGCTAAAATTTCGTTTAAGACTGTGGCGCAGACAGGCGCTGCGATATCCATTCCTTTGCCTTCCCCATCTCCTAAAATAGACAAAGCATATTTAGGATTATCAGCCGGAGCAAAGGCTATAAACCACGCAAGTAACTCACCGGACTTACCGGCAGTTCCTGTTTTTCCAGCTACCATAACTCCGCGAATGCGGGCTTTTTTTCCTATACCATTTTCCACAGTGTTGACCATAATGGAGGCTATTTTTTTAGCGGAACTCTCCAGCATAGATTTTTTAAGTTCTGTGGGTTCTGATTTATATATGAGAGTGCCTTCTACATTTCTGATTTCTTTAATAAGTTTGGGTTCCATCATTATTCCACTGTTAGCACAGGCTGCCGCGAGCATGGCAGCATGCAAAGGCGTAATCCGATAATTCTCTCCAAGACCACAGGCCTGCATAGCGACATTATAATTGCCACCGCCATCCATAGGGACAGTGCTTGTTTTTACAGGTATTGAAATATTTAGGCCTGAAGCGAAATCTTTAAACCCAAGGTTGAGTGTGGAACCAAAACCAAAACGAGAGCCATATTCAGTGAGGCCTGAAGCGCCTACAGCATAACCCATTTGTGCGGCGCCCATATTGCAGGAGGACTCAATTGATCTTTCTATGGTATTTACTTTTCCATGTTTTTTCCAGCAGTAAAAAGTTTTGCCGTTAAGACTCGTCCAACCTTTACAGGTCACTGGAAACATTTTGTTCTCGGGAATATTTTTGTCAAAAATAGCGCCTAAAGTAACCACCTTTGCAATCGATCCAGGTTCATAAAGCTTATCAATGGAGCGGTTTAGCAGAGGTTTATTTGAATTTTCAAAGATTCTCCACCAGTCGGCATTAAGCGAATTAGGATTGAAAGTGGGCTGATTATATAGTCCAAGAATATCTCCAGTTTTCGGATCAAGTACTACTATACTGCCTCTGTACCAGCCAAGGCCTTTTGCTATGGCTTGTTGTACTTTGGTATCTATACTTAGATAGATTCTTATACCAGGTACCATTTTTGAAAAAGCGCCATCCACGCCTGTGGAAAATTTCCGTCCTGGCACATCACACCCCACTACATGCGCCGCATTAGGTCCAAGAATATATGTTCTTTTTGTTTTAGAATTTATAAGGTTATACCGCGCTAAAGGATCGCCATTTTTATCAAACATATAATAAATAGCCCCTTTGTTGCGCGCATCTTCGGCGGCTTCTAAAAGTTTCTTTGTTTTTGTGAGGTTAGGTTTATACTGAATAGCTTTGTTGTAGAAAGCGACTGCCGCGTCAATATTGCCATACGCAAATTGACAAGAACCGAGGCCTGAAATTGCCGAAACCTCTGCTGGATTGAGTTGCAAGGCGTGGGTAAATTCAATCTCAGCGTTTTTGTAAGCGCCTATGTCAAGAAATTGATTTCCATACTTTACATGATTAATAAAATCATTTTGTTTGAGTCCAGCAGCTATGGCTTCAGTATAATATTTTTCTGTTTTTTCATAATCGTTTTGTTTTATACTGACTAAACCAAGCCCATCAAGGGCAAGCGGACCAGAAGGGTTGAGATTTGTGGCTTTGTTAAAGTCAGAACTGGCATATGATATTTTGCCGTTGTTGTAATTTGAAATTCCGGTCTTTATATAGTACAAATATTTTAATTGTCTTCCACCGAAGTAAAAAACTATAATTCCTACAATCAGGGCAAGAATTCCAATAGTGATTATCTGTGTGCGTTTTCTATTTTGGTAGCGCCCGCCTGAACTCAGCCCGGGTAAAGGTCTTCTGTCAAACATTAGTGTTGCCTCCGTATTCTTATATTGTAGAACGAATAAACTGAAACGGGAGTATATTAGCATAATGAAAGTTAAAAGTCAAAAGTCATTTTTTTGTTGTCTTTTTTTAAGAAAAGGGAGTTGAATTGTATTACTATCCCATTGGCTTCTCGTAATTGACATAATCATATGGTTTGGTATAATAGATATGCATAATAGGTTAAAAAATTCACAGTGGTGAGACCACCCTAAAGTCCAAAAATTGAGGGCTTTTGAGAGTTAAATTTATTTTGTTTTTTGTAAGTTTAATGCTAATTTTAAGCCCTAAACTTATGGCAAAAGATATTTATAATATAGCATTTATAGGCAACTCTACAAATGCCGTGAGTGCGACTCTGTTTAATACAGCAGAGCTTGTGTGGGAAGAATTTAATAATTCAAATAGTGATGCCGAAATAAAAGGGATATATGTCAATGTCACTCCTGGCTCTAATCAAACTGAAGAAATAAAAAACATACCAAACCTGCTGGCTGTCGCTGGCAATCTGAATGAATC
>CAILUR010000241.1 GCA_903837445.1 uncultured bacterium
ACTTGTATCTAAAGGGGCGAAATATGAAAAAAGTTAAAGTTATTATTTTAGGAATATTAAGCACTCTTGTTTTTGTTTCGTGTGAGGCAGGGTATCAGCTAAAAGAAAAATACATTGATAAGCCGGCTTATGGGGACACGATAGTTGAGGCCTCCATAGGTGAACCTGCCACCCTCAATCCCATATTGGCTTCTGATTCTTCCTCCTTTGATATAATAGGTATGGTTTTTAACGGACTGATAAAATATGACAAAGACCTTAAACTCACTGGCGACCTGGCTGAAAAATGGAAAGTCTCACCAAATGGTTTAAAAATAACTTTTTATTTGAAAAAGGGAGTCTTGTTTCACGACAATGTGGAATTCACAGCAGAAGATGTAAAATTTACTTATGAAAAGTTTATGGACCCTAAAGCCAAAACGGCTTACAGAAGCTTATTTGAACTTGTGCAAAGTATTAAAATCATAGATAAATACACACTTGTAGTCACATATAAAAAGCCTTTCGCTCCCGCACTTGAAACTTGGGGCGCCGCAATACTTCCCAAGCATTTACTGGAAGGCAAAGATATAAACACGGATGCTTTTGGAAGAAACCCTGTAGGCACAGGTCCTTATGTATTTAAAAAATGGATTACTGCTTCGAAAATAGAATTAACAGCAAATCCGACATATTTCGAAGGAAGCCCATATATTAAAAACTATATTTACAATATTATTCCCGATCAAGCAGCGCAGTATATGGGTTTGCAGGCTGGCAATATAGATGAAATGGGAATGACTCCCGACCAATATTTTTCAAGCGATAAGAATAAAAATGTAACTAAAAATTTCAATAAATTTCAAATTCCTGCTTTCTCATTTGTATATATAGGTTATAACGAAGCAAACAAACTTTTCGCCTCAAAAAAAGTCAGACAGGCCTTAGCGTATGCCATTAACAAGCAGGAAATTATTGATATCATAAGACGCGGCCTTGCCAGACCTATAACTGGGCCGTTTATTCCAGGTACATATGCTTACAACGAAGCAGTGAAGGGCTATGACTATGACCCAGAAAAGTCAAAAACTCTTTTAGCGGAGGCTGGTTGGAAACCGGGGAAGGATGGGATTTTAGAAAAAGATTCTATAAAGTTTTCTTTCACTCTTTTGACAAATCAAGGCAACAAAGAAAGAGAACAAATTGCCACGATAGTCCAACAACAACTTTCCAAACTTGGGATAACTGTGGAAGTCAGAGTATTGGCTTGGAATATTTTTATCACGGAATTTGTAAACAAACGCAAATTTGATGCGCTCGTTATGGGGTGGAGTCTGTCCCGTGACCCCGACTGCTATGATATATGGCACTCTTCAAAAACTGGGGAAAATGAATTTAATTTTATTTCTTATAAAAATCCCCAAGTGGATAGGTTATTAGAAGCAGGGAGGACGACTTTTGACTTAACAAAAAGGAAGCAAAGTTATAATAAAATCCATGCCATTATAGCGGAAGACGCCCCATACACATTTTTATATACGCCGTTATCAACTCCTGCGATACATAAGCGTTTTCACGGCATAATTCCAGCTCCTGCAGGATTGGGATATAATTTTACAAAATGGTATGTGCCGGAAGAAATCCAAAAATATAAATAAATAATTTGCAGTTTTGTTAGTTTAACCTGTTGCAAACTTTTTTTGAGAGTATATAATACTCAATAAGAGGTGCTTTAATGGAAAAAAATGAAGATGTCAGCTTAATTAAACAGCTTGAAACTCTTCTGCCAAAAAATACAGCAGATTTTGATTATATGAAGACCTGCCTTAAACTATATTCCTTTGTAGATGGCGAAGTCGAATCTCCAGAAGTGGAAAACCTTTTAAACAATTTTATACGCGAAGCGCGGTTGAAAATAGATAATCATATGGGGGAAACCGCATTTAATAGTTTTAATCAGTATTTTTTTAACGAAATGGGCTTTGCAGTATTACCAAACAATGCTTGTCCCGATATGACTCGTGTTAACGAAAAACAACCTTCCCGGAGCGACCTTTTCACCTGTCTTTCTTTTGTAGATGTGCTTCGTACTAAAAGAGGCGGAAGTCTTTTAATCTGCATGGTATATCTGATAATTGCCAAAGAATTGTATCTGCCAGTTTTCTTGGCTGCTACGCCTTTTAATTTCTTTTTGATCTTCCACGAAGATGGAAAGAAGATATATTTATCGCCAGAAGAGGGGACTGAATGCGATACCACATATTTTGAAAATAAATATTTTTTTAGTTTTAATACCCCCAATTCGATGTATGGCAAGGCGCTTACCCCGTATCAATCTTTAGGAATGTTATTGTCATCCATAGGCACTTTTCAAGATTTTTTAAATAACAAAGAAACCGCCGAACTAATATTTGAACTCTCTTTAAAAACAACTCCAGAATGTGCAGAAACTTACAGCAGAATTGGGATAATCAAATATAATAAAGGGGAACTGGAAAAAGCCGAAACCTATTTTAAAAAAGCGCTTGCTATATATCCGAGTGACACTGGCGCGGATTATTATCTCGGGCTTATATACTACAAAACCAATAAATATGAGCTTGCAGAAAAATCTTTTAAGAAATCAGTAGAATTAAATCCAAAATTTTCTGCAAACGCCCGTGCCTATATCGCAAATATTTATATGGCACAGGTGAAGCCTGCTGAAGCGGAAGCGGCTTTTAGAAAACTGCTTGAGAGCGACCCCGATAACAATAGTTTAAAATGCTCGCTGGGGTTTACATTGTTTTCAATGGGAAATATGTTGGAAGCCGAAAAGTATTTGATTGCTTGCGCTGATGCTTTTCCAAATGATTCAAAACCGTACGCCACACTCGGTGAAATATATTTCAACCAAAACAAACCCGAACAATCTGAAGAGGCCTATAAAAAAGCTATTTTGATAGAACCAAAGAACTCCAAGCTACATTATTTTTTATCTATTTTATATTTTCTTACTGGCAAAGATA
>CAILUR010000242.1 GCA_903837445.1 uncultured bacterium
TATGCGCATAAAATTATTCAGGGCATATCGGTCGGAGTGTCCACAAAAATTCTTGTGGGAAGTTATCCGAGCTTGACATACGCCAGTGGTGGGGGGACTCCTGAAGCAGGGACTATTGGATACACTGGATTTGGAGTAGATGTGGGGTTTTATCTTGATACAGCTGTGATGGCAAAAGAACTTAAAGGGCTCTCTTTGGGGGTAAATCTTCAAGATGTCTATACGACTATCGTTTGGGATGCTAAAGGAAATACTCTCTATGCGGGAGGCACCGAAACAGTAGCCCTTAATGCCAAACCAGGTATTGCCTATAACCTTCCTTTTGATTTTTTAAAACAGGCAAAAAGTGAAATTATTTTAGCCTGCGATTTGGATACGAAATATCAGACACTGGTGCATGTGGGCGGCGAGTTTTGGTGGAATAAAATGATTGGAATCAGGGGCGGCGCTAAAATTTACGGGGAACTTAATGCCACGACCATACAGACACCTGACTGGAGCTTAGGCGCTTCTTTTCGGTGGTTCTTTATCGGGGTGGATTATGCTTATGTGTATAATGAACTCGCGCCTGTAAATTATCTCTCTATAATAGGAAAATTCTAAGTTAAAATATAAAGGGAGAGAAAACTCTCCTGTGTTTAGATAAAAAACCGGCAGAGTTTTCGCCGGTTTTTTTTATGTCAGGGGCTAATGTTTAGTATAAGGGTAATAAAATATTCAGACTTGCAGTAGAATTGACTTTTAACTTTAAATATGTTAATTTTATGTTTGCAGAAAGTTTGGGGCCGCTTGAAAAAGTGAGCCCTTTATTATATTAAAAGGAGATTATTTTGGCAAAACGGGATGCTCGACAGAAACTAAATGTCCTTATCACAGCCGCTGAATGCGTGCCCTTTGCCAAGACCGGTGGGTTGGCAGATGTGGTGGGCGCTTTGCCAAAGTATCTGCGTAAGCTTGGGCACGATGTCAGAATAGTCCTGCCGCGGTATCGTGTAATAGATGAAAAAAGATTTGGCATTGAGGATACAGGTAAGGAAGTTACCGTAAATATTGCTCTTTCTGAGCATATAGGAAAAATAAAACAGACTGTTATGCCAGGCACAGATATTCCTGTGTACTTTATTGATAGTCCGGAATTTTTTGACAGGGAAGAGTTGTACCGTACTTTACAAGGGGAATATTGGGACAATGCCGAGCGGTTTATTTTCTTTTCTAAAGCAGTAGTGGAAATGGTAAAAGTAATTGATTTTAAACCAGATATTATTAACTGCAATGACTGGCATTCCGCTCTCATTCCAGTATTTTTAAAAACCACATATGCACAGGATGAGTTTTATAAAAATATAGGGACTGCTTTTTCGATTCATAATATTGCTTACCAAGGGCAGTTTGATCGCTCAAAGTTGGAACTGGCAGGACTACCCCCATCGCTTTTTAATGTTGATGAAATGGAATTTTATGGTGGAGCAAATTTTATGAAGGGCGGAATTGTTTTTGCGGATGCTGTAAATACTGTAAGTGAAAAATATAAAGAAGAAATCCAAACTCCTGAATATGGGTACGGGCTGGATGGCGTGCTGAGACATATAAACGGAAAACTGCATGGAATTATAAATGGGCTGGATTATTCTGTATGGGATCCGGCTACAGATAAATATCTGCCCTTGAATTATGATGCGGGGACTGTGGAAAAAAAAGAAGAAGTAAAGTGGGAACTGTTAAAGGAATGTGGCTTGAAATTTTATGACAATATTCCGGTAATGGGTTTAATCTCCCGGCTGGATGATCAGAAGGGCCTTGATTTCATAGCCACTATTATTGATGATATTATGCGCCTAAACATTCAACTTGTGGTCTTAGGCACAGGGAAAGAACAGTATCACGAAATGTTTAACTATATAA
>CAILUR010000243.1 GCA_903837445.1 uncultured bacterium
ACCGAATTGCCTTCTATCGTAATCGTTTTTACCTGTATTTTTTTGTTTTCTTCAATAGTTATTTCAATATCCACTTTTACCGGGGTCTTTCCATCCTCGGATTTTTTATCAGTTAACGAATAATTAATTGCCGCATCCATAAAGTTTTTTTCTTTATACAGTTTCCCAATCTCTATAATGGCGCGTTTTAACTTAAACTCATCAAAGTATTCGTCTTCTTTAATCTTTATTCCGGTCTTTTCGTCATCGAGTTTGGCTTTTATGTCCCCTTCGCCTACATCTTTGTTTCCCTTGATAGTAATCTTATTTATTTTTGGTTTTTCAGTAATAGAGTAAGTTAAAATGTTTTTCCCTTCTACTTTTGAAAAATCTATCTTGATATCAGAAAACTTGCCAGTCTTATAAAGGTTTTTAATATCTTCTCTAGTCTTATATTTTGACACTTCCATTCCTGGTCCATAGGAAATAATATCCTTAATTTCCTTGGCTTCTACGGATAAGTTCCCTGCAATTTTAATGTCATCTATTGCATTGGGGTTTTCTGGAACAGGGTCTTTTGAAATATCCGGCATAAGGAGATTCTCAGCCGAAATTGATAAAGCCACAAAACAAAGCATAAATAGTATTAAAAATAAAGTTTTTTTCATAATTAAACGCTTACCTCCTGAATTTTAAAAGCTTTTTATAAAATCCTATATAAATAAAAAATTGAAGTAAAGTATACCATAATACAAGAATATTTCAATATATTTGATAATTACATTGATTTAAAGCCTAACATTATATATATAGACGCATCAAAGGCATAAAGGTTCCATTTTTTTGCCTTTTTTTAAGGAATAAAGTCCGCTATTTATCCTTCAAAAAGTAATTTACTTTGTAGGAATCTCGAAGTATGAAGGGTTCCCCGTGTCCGGGATATACTTTGGCATCCCTATTTAAAGAATCTATCAATTTTAGGCTCATTTGAAGCTCTTTTGAATTTCCACCCGGCAAATCTGTACGCCCTATCGAATCATAAAATAATGTATCTCCTGAAAAAAGCGCTTCATTTATCTTTATAATAACTCCACCAGGCGTATGTCCCGGCGTATGATAAATAGTTATCCCATCATCGAGTGTAAAAACCTTTCCTTTAAAAACCTTTATGCCTTCTACCTTTATACCTTTGCCTGTCCACAGAGAAGCATTTCTCGAAGGGGTTTTTAAAGTTTGTACTTCTTCTTCGTGTGCATAAATAATATCCGCAGGAAAAGAATTGGCTGATTTTATGTGATCGACATGCCCGTGTGTCAGTAAGACATATTTAAGTGGCTTAACGGACTTGTCCAGAATTGCCTTTATTTCAGAGAACTCACAACCTGGGTCAATTACTACCATATAGTTTTTTCTTTCTACTATATAGGTGTTTTCGCCTAGTTCTGGTTCGACAAGTATATGTATTATATCTTTATATGCGTCCGTCATCTTTCTCTAAACCACAAATTTACAAGGACAGTCATAAATAAAGCCATAAGCGAAATGCCACTAAAAGATTCGAAGATATACACCATTGCAAGCCATGAAGGGGCCTCGATAATAGAACTACTGCTTGCCCCAAAAGTACAAAAAGCACCGGCGCTTATCAGCATTCCCTTTTGCCAGCCAAAGTGGTGGACAAATACAGCCGAATAACAGGCAAAAATACTAATGGTAGTCATAAAAACTCTGCCCGGACGCACTCCATACCCTGCGATAATTTCTATAAGAAATTCAATTGCTTTTCCTAAAGGATTTTTGAAATTATATCTGGCAATAGATTGTTTTTCTTTAAAAAAGTATTCACGAGATTTTTTTATCACATCTCCAGCAGTATATCCTTCTTTTAAGGCCTTGTATATTTCTCCCAAGGCCGTTTTGTCCAAAAGTATTTCGGAATTAGTTTCTTTAAAAGTCCTGTCAGCTGGCACGGTGATGCTTACCATTTCATTGAAAATACAATCAAAGAAAATATTGGTGGGAATAAAAAGTCCTTCAAACTGAGTATCATTCAGGCGTGAGTTTACTATAGAATTATTTATTACAAAATCATTTTTAGTAAACACACATTTTTCAAGAGTGGACGCATAAAAAGCGGTATATTTAAATTCACAGTTATTAAACTCACACCCATAGAAATCCGTAAAATCAAACACCACATTTATAAACGATACATTTGTAAATTTACAATTACGCAGCAAAGCGTGAGAAAAGTTTATTCCTTCAATAGTTCCGCTTTGGGGGAAATTGATTTCCACATCATTAAAACTTATTCCCCGTAGGTCCCCTGGTCCTTCCAAAAGTTCCGAAATCCCCTTTTGAAAATCGGGTTCCAAGAGAATTTCACTCATACCTTTACGAAGGATTTCTATTACTTTATCCTGCGCTTCAGACCCCTCTGCTGTGGCCCACCGGTCTTTATACTTTTTCCTGTCGGCCTTGTTTGCCTGCATTAAAATATGTATTTGAGTGAACATTTTCTCTCCATTTTTATTGGTAAATATAATGTAAACTTAATCTAGCAATAAGTCAAAGTTATTTTTCATTTAATTTTCAATAAATCTTCCAGCCCCCACGAAGCGTTCATTATAATATGACCTAAAAAACGATTCTTCTCTCACTTGTTTGCCTATGGCCGGGGCGTGGATAAATCTATTTTTTCCTATATAAATGCCCACATGGTTGGGGCAATTACTAAAAGTACAAAAGAAAAGCAAATCGCCTTTTTTTATTTCGGAGTATTCTATTTTTACAGCGGCCTGATATTGCGTAAAAGCAGTTCTCGGAATATTTATTCCTGCCTTATTGTAACAATACTGAGTCAACCCTGAGCAATCATAGCCGTATTCCGTATCCTGCCCGCCTGGCCAATAGTCCACCCCTATAAGCGACTTTGCTGCTTCCACAATGATATCTCTTTGTGTCTTTTTTACTGGTTGTCCAGCTTTGACCTTCACTGGAGTCGGCGTAAGACTTTTAATATATTGTA
>CAILUR010000244.1 GCA_903837445.1 uncultured bacterium
ATAATGCCATAAGAGGGTTTGTGGCCTTAATGGAAAATGGGCAGGATATTGCTATCACTCCGGATGGTCCGAGAGGACCGAGGGAAACTGTCATAGGCAACGGTATAGTGTATATGGCAAAACTTACAGGCAAACCGATAATCCCTTTTTGTAATGCCTCTGACCGTGCCTTTTACTTAAGGACATGGGATAAAATGATAATCCCAAAACCTTTTGCCAGAGTGCGCGTCATGTTTGGAGAACCTGTGAGTGTACCTGCGGGAATAACGGATAGCGATTACGAAGTTTACAGAAAAAAAGTGGAAGATGAATTATTGCGAATAAATAAAGAATGTGAGGCTGCGGTTTTACATGGATGAAATATATAAAAAAGATTTAGAGTTTTTGGTGGAAGGGTTTTCCGCTGAAGATTCTGTGCGAATAGAACACAGTTTTGATTTTGCTTTTAAGGCACACGAAACTCAGCTTAGAATGTCAGGGGAACCCTATGTCACGCACTGTGTGGCGGTGGCAAAAATACTCAAAGAAATGAAAATGGATCCTGCCACTATTTGCGCGGGGTTGTTGCACGATGTCCTTGAGGATTCTAAATATACTGAAGAAGATATAAGAAAAATTGCTGGCGAAAATGTTGGTTTTCTTGTGGAGGCCTTGAGTCATGTACAGGCAAAGGTCTTTAAAACAAAAGGGGAAATTTTCGGAGAATCTTTAAGAAAAATGTTTTTGGCAATGGCAAAAGATATCCGGGTTGTAATAATAAAAATGGCTGACCGACTGCATAATATGCGGACTATAAATTTTTTGCCAGTGGACAGACAAAAAACTGTCGCAGATGAAACCCTTAATATTTACGCCCCTTTAGCGCATAGAATGGGAATGTCAAAAATAAAATCCGAACTGGAAGATGCGGCGTTTGAAGTCCTGCACAATGACGCCTATATAAAAATAACTGAAAAAATAAATGAAAATAAAGAAGAAAGAGAAAACCGCGTTGCTGAAATTGTGGAAAAACTAAAACTTGAACTTGAAGCCGCGGGGATAGAAGCAGAAATAAAAGGGAGACCGAAACATTTTTATAGCATCTTTTTAAAAATGGATAGAGAAGGAAAAGAAATTGAAGACATTTACGACCTTATAGGATTAAGGATAGTAACTGACACGCTTAGCAGGTGTTACGGAGCGCTTGGGCTGATACATCATATGTGGAAACCTATGCCAGGAAGATTCAAAGACTATATCGCTATGCCAAAATTTAATATGTATCAGTCCTTACATACTACCGTCGTAGATGAAAAAGGCGGACCGCTGGAATTTCAGATAAGAACTAAAGATATGGATAAAACAGCAGAGGAAGGTATCGCGGCTCATTGGAAATACAAAGAAGGGTTGATACCGGATGATAAGACAGACAGCTCTTTTGTGTGGCTCAGACAGATTGTGGACTGGCAGAGTTCTATACGCCGCTCTGAAGATTTTTTAAAAGAGTTAAAACTGGATTTGTTTGAAGAAGAAGTTTTTGTGTTTACTCCTAAAGCCGAGGTAAAGGAACTCTCCAAGGGGTCCACTATACTGGATTTCGCCTATGCTATACACTCAAATCTTGGAGACCGGTGCACGGGAGGAAAGGTTAATGGGAAACTGGTGGGGTTCAAGTATGAGCTGAAAAATGGGGATATTGTGGAGATAATCACTTCCACCACGCAGACGCCGAAACTTGATTGGTTGAAAATAGTAAAGACCAGCAAGGCCAAAAGTAGGATACGACACTGGATAAGGGCAAATACAAATGCGGCTGAAAATATACAAAAAGGAAAAGAACTGCTTTTGGCACGGTTTGAAAAAGAGGGACTTGTTTTTGAAAAACTATCTAAAGAAAAATGGGCTGAAGTCCTTGACCATTATAAAGTAAAAGAAATTGATGATATTTTGGCGGCCATTGGCTATGGGGAAATATCAGAAAATAAAATAACAAATCATATATTAAATGTGGCTCACGAACATATACAAAAACAGGAAATTGTCCCAGGAAAACAGGTGGCCAAAGGGCAGATAATAGTAGAAGGAAAATATGCTGACATTTCATATAAATTTGCCAAGTGCTGCAATCCGCTTCCCGGGGATCAGATAACGGCTATTTTTACAAAAAAGGGTTTATCTATACATAAAAAAGAATGTCAAAATGTGGAAGAACGCAAAATCAGCGCCCCTTATGTGGCAGTCAGCTGGAGCGGAGAAGACGGTTATTTCTACACCAGCAAATTGAGAATCATCGCAAAGAACAGAGCAGAACTGATTAATGAACTTATAGCGGCGATAACTAAAAATGGCGCTATGATAAATGCGATGAATTATTCAGTGCTTGCTGGCGGAACTATATCTGGAGAAATAACGGTAAGGGTAAAAGATCAAAAACACATGTTGGATATAATGGGAATGTTAAGACAATTGCCAAATATAGGGAGTGTGGAACGCTTGGATATTTGAAAATTTAAGAAAACCTTGAGGCATATAAAAATAAAAAAACCACGGCTTTTTTGACCGTGGTTTTTTTATTAAAAGGGGGTTATTATACGGCTTTTTTTACTTTAACTGCTTTTTTTACATGTCCTGATTTGATGCACTGGGTACATACAAGCTCTCTAGAAACATTTTTGTTTAATACTATTTTGATTTTCTGAAGATTTGGATGCATTTGTCTCTTTGTTTTGTTGTTAGCATGAGAAACTCTGTTTCCACTGACCACTTTCTTACCGCAAATTACACACTGCCTTCCCATTTATAGTTCCTCCTTAAAATTAAGTGCTTTTTATGTAATTATGAAACAGGAAATTTATATCATATCGGCAAAAAAATAGCAATCACTTTTTGCTGGCACTGTTTGGCCTATGGGGAGAGTACAAGGGAGGCTTATGGTTAAAAGAGCATAAAATCAAGGGTTTCTTATATATTTTCTTATGGCTAATTTTCAGAATCTTGACAAAACACTTATATGTGTTAAGATTTTATAGTTAATTAAAGCTTAAACATTAGGAGGTTTGATACATGAAAAAGACATTTTTGGGTTTACTGGCTTTGCTGGCAGTCGTATTCGTTACAGGTTGTGCCACACCGGCTTCACATTACGAGCTTGGAGTACAGTATTATGATTCCGGAAAACTGGATGAGGCCATAGATGAATTTCAGTCTGAGATAGTGTCAAATCCGGCTGATCCCATAGTGCATAAAGCACTTGCGGATGTTTTGGCTGATAAAGGACTTTTGCCTGAAGCGGTTTTTGAATGGGAAAAAGCAATCACCCTTCGGCCCAATTACCCAGAGGTAAAAGAAAAACTTGAAGCGGCATATCTTTCTATGGGACAGGATACTTTTGAAAAAGGTAAAAATGATGAAGCGATAGAAATTTGGAAAAAGGCTATTGTGTTAAACCCTGAAAATATTGAAGCACATAAAAGAGCGGGGCTGGCGTATATGGCAAATAAAACATTTGATTCGGCAATCCCTGAACTGGAACTTGTCACGGATAAAAATCCTAACGATGAACTTGTCTTGAAAAAACTCGGAATGGCATATTTCCAAACAGACAAATCTGACCTGGCAGCAAAGGCGTTTGAGGCGCTGGTAAGATTAAAACCGACAGATGCCACGGCATATAATAACTTGGGGAGTGTCTATTTAAAAATGAAAAAGTATGAGGATGCCATACAGGTGCTGACTCAGGCTGTAAAACTTGCCCCGGGGAAAGTGGAAATCCTGAACAATCTAGGAAACGCATATTATAATGACGGAAAATACAAAGAAGCCGGACTGCAATGGGCAAAAGTGCTTGAACTGGAACCTTTAAATAAAACAGCCAAGGACAACATTAAAACACTGCAGCAAATGGGCGAATGAAAAAGGCGAAAAACATATGCAAAAAGAGCGACTAAAGGTTCTTTTAACAAAGTATAAAAATGAAAAACTAAGTCTTGAAGAGGTTATCACTGAGTTTAAACATTTCACTTTTGGTGAGATTGAAGATGTCAAAGTAGACCTACACCGCGAAATACGCCGCGGCTATCCAGAAGTGATATTTGGACAGAATAAAAGTGCGGAACAGATTTCAAAAATAATAACGGTTATGAGTAAAAATAAAATAAATGTTATGACGACAAGGGTCAGCCCGCAAAAATATAAAAGTATTAAAAAAATACATAAAAAAGCAATTTATAATGAAAGTGCTGGAATAGTATTTCTTGAAGCCACAAAAATAAAAAAAGCAAAAGGGCTTGTGGCTGTTATTTCGGCAGGGACTTCTGATATTCCTGTGGCAGAAGAAGCGGCCTTTACTGCGGAAATTTTTGGAAATAAAGTGGAACGAGTTTTTGATGTTGGGGTGGCTGGACTGCACCGCCTTTTAGCGTATAAAAAAGTTATTAAAGAAGCCAATGTCATAGTGGTGGCGGCAGGAATGGAAGGCGCCCTGCCGAGTATAATAGGAGGGCTCACCGACAAAGCGGTCATAGGCCTGCCTACAAGCATTGGTTATGGAGCAGCCCTTGGCGGAATAGCGCCACTCCTTACTATGCTCAACAGCTGTACTTCAAATGTGGCGGTGGTAAATATAGACAATGGGTTTAGTGCGGGCTATCTGGCGGCGATAATAAACAAAATGAACACGGGAGAGTGACATGCCGCGCGTAATATACTTTGATTGTTTTACAGGGATAAGCGGAGATATGATATTAGGGGCGCTTGTGGCGGCAGGGGCGGACTTTGATAGTGTAAAAAAAGAATTGGATAAACTTAAACTGCACGGGTGGGATATAAAAAAAAGCAAAAAAATAATTAATTCAATAAACTGCACGGATGTGGAAGTCGGGGTGCACGAGCACTCTTCTTCGCATCACGAGAAAAGTGACACACACAAACACACTCATCACCACCATCACCGAAACCTAAAAGATATAAAAAATATAATCACAAAAAGCAAACTCAAAGACAGCGTCAAACAGCTTGTCATAAAAATATTTGAAACTCTGGCAATAGCGGAAGCTCGAGTGCACGGCACCACAGTGGATGAAATTCATTTTCACGAAGTGGGCGCTGTGGATGCCATAGTAGATATAACTGGCGCGGCGATAGCCCTTGAACTTTTGGGAATTGAAAAAATATACGCATCGGCGATTCCAGTTGCATCGGGGTTTGTAAAGACTATGCACGGAGTAATGCCTGTGCCACCGCCAGCTGTCACTCAAATGCTCAAAGGCGTGGTGACTGTGGCCTCTCCTATAACCACAGAAACGGTAACTCCCACAGGGCTTGCTATACTTAAAGGAGCGGGCGCGACATTTGGGGAAATGCCAGCAATGCTTATGGAAGAAATAGGGTATGGAGCAGGAAAAAAAGATTTGACCCCGTATCCCAATAT
>CAILUR010000245.1 GCA_903837445.1 uncultured bacterium
TGGCGTATATACCCAAAGGGTCTTGCCATTTGATATCATAAACTGTTCTGTCGGTTGCTTGTAATGGATATAAAACTTTTTATCTTTTTTTATGATAATATCTCCGGTCACCAGTTGTGCCGGTTCTTCCCCATAATTACTTTTAATGTTAATCACAGCTTTTATGGCACTGCGTTCGATCTGTGCCTCTGTCATGTTTTTAAGCAAGGCGTCCAGTGGCGTTACTTCCACGACTTTTTTCTCGACTTCCAGTTTTTTTATTTCTTCGGCCTTTGCTATTTTTTCTATTGCGGCTTCTTGTTTTTTATTATTTTCCACTACCTTTTTTTTATTCTTAGGTTTTTCCAATTTCGTTTTCTTATCTTTTATTTCAATACTTTTAACCGTCTGAGTCACAGCCACGGTCATAGTATTTCCTCTCAGCAAAGGAATGGTCTCATCAGAGGTTAAATTTGCATCTTCTTTTGGCAAGGCGCCCATAAAGACTGCGCATATTACCACAGTCACAAAAAACATAAAAAACTTTTTCATTTTAAAGTTCCTCTCAATTTTTATATCAATCAGCTATATAATTTCTTGGTTTATTTCCGTCAGCGCCACTTATAAGCCCTTTTTCTTCCATATCATCTATCATTCTGGCAGCTTTCGAATAACCTATTCCAAGTTTTCTCTGCAGATACGAAGTGGAAATATTTCCTTTTTCTTTAGCCAGTTCCACTGCTTTGCTAAAAAGAGGGTCATCTGCACCGCCCCCCAAATCAATATTATCAAGATTCATTTCCTTTTCATTCATAATAAACTCTTCTGCTATATCAGGCTTTCTCTGTTTAGAAATAAAATGCGTTATTTTACTTACTTCATTAGCACTGACAAAAGCTGCCTGTCCTCTTATGGGTTTGCTCAAGTTCGCCGGAGCGTAAAGCATATCGCCTTTTCCCAAAAGTGCTTCAGCGCCGTTCATATCAAGGATTACTCTGGAATCTGTCTTATTGGTCACCTGAAACGCTATACGCGAAGGGAAATTAGCTTTAATAACGCCTGTCAGAACATCCACCGATGGTCTCTGCGTGGCGAGAATTAAATGAATCCCTACTCCACGGGCCATTTGCGCTATGCGCTGAATGGCGCTTTCCACATTATTTTTTGCCACTGTCATAAGATCCGCAAGCTCATCTATTATTACCACGATATAAGGCAAGGCTCTTTTATAATCTTCTGGTGGGGCTGTTTTGTCTTTTAATAGTTCCGCGTTAAACTCTTCCACATATTTATTATATGCCACTATATTTCTCGCGCCTTCTTTTGAAAGGATATCGTAGCGATTTTCCATTTCCCGCACAAGCACATTTAGCGCATATGCGGCGTGGCGCGCATCCGTGATTACCGGCGCCATAAGATGTGGAATTTCCTTATACTGCACAAGTTCCACGCGCTTAGGGTCTATGAGCATAAGTTTTACTTCGTCCGGAGTCGCTTTAAAAATAATACTCATTATAATATTATGCACGCATACGCTTTTACCTGAGCCA
>CAILUR010000246.1 GCA_903837445.1 uncultured bacterium
CCCTTGGGTTGCGGTGGCCAGATATGATAGAACCCTATTCTCTCGACCTTATAAAAAAAGCTGAAGCTGCGGCTTGGGATTTGAAAATAAAAATTAAAAAAGGCGTTTATGTCGGAGTCACAGGTCCAAACTTGGAGACCAGAGCCGAGTATAGATTTTTAAATAAGTTTGCGGACTTAGTGGGAATGTCTACAGTGCCTGAAGTAATCGCTGGAGTGCACGCCAGTTTGAAAATTCTTGCCATATCTGTGGTGACTGACACTTGTATTCCTGAAACTCTGGAACCTGCGAATATAGCTAAAATAATAGCGGCGGCGCAGGCAGCAGAACCTAACCTTACAAAAGTTATGAAAGAAGTAATTAAAAGATTGGATGTTTAATTTATAATAGGAGGTTTTTATGAAAGATATAAGCCCGATAGAATGGAAAAATTTCAAACTCAAAGTTTTAGACCAGACTTTGTTACCGCACATAAAAAAGTATATACTGTGTAGTCATTTCAAAGAGGTGGGCGAAGCCATTAAAGATATGAAACTGCGTGGGGCACCGCTTATCGGTATAACCGCTGCTATGGCAGTGGCTATGGAAATGAAAAAAAATAAAGCTGGTAATTATGCTTCACTTCACAGGGATTTGAAAACTATCGCTGACTATTTGATTAAGACAAGACCGACTGCGGTGAACTTGCGCTGGGCATTGGAAAGACTTATAAAAACAGCAGAACATAACAAAGACAGAAGACCTTCCAGCATAAGAGATTTGATAATAGCGGAAGTGAATAAAATATACAAAGAAGATTTGGAAAATAATAAAGCGATAGGTAAATTTGGAGCGGAACTTATCAGAGAAAAAGATAGAATCCTCACACATTGTAATGCTGGCGCTTTGGCCACTGCTGGCTACGGCACTGCTGTGGGGGTAATCCGCGCGGCTCATGAAAAAAAGAAAAAAATTAGTGTCTTGGTGGATGAGACCAGACCATATCTGCAGGGCGCCAGGCTCACTGCGTGGGAAATGTCCGAACTGGGGATACCGCATGTGCTTATTACAGATAATATGGCGGGACATTTTATGCAAAAAGGTATGGTGGATGTTGTCATAGTGGGGGCAGATAGAATAGCCACCAATGGAGACACTGCGAACAAGATAGGAACCTATTCTCTTGCAGTGCTTGCTCGCGAACACAAGATACCTTTTTATGTAGCGGCTCCTTCGTCTACCATAGATTTTAGAATAAAAACAGGAGCGGAGATAATAATAGAAGAACGAGATGAAAAGGAAGTAAAAATAATTGCAGGCAAAGAAATGGCTCCTAAAAAAACAAAAGCTTTGAATCCGGCATTTGATGTGACTCCTGCAAAGTATATAAGCGCTATTATTACTGAAAAAGGTGTCATTCGCGCACCTTACGATTTGAATCTTGAGAAAACCTTTTTGAACAAGGAAACGATAGCATCTCTATGAGCGATAAATGGGAAGACGACCACTATTGTATAGCTTGCGGAGATAAGCATCCGTGGGGAATGCATTTAAAATTTGAAGTAAAAGATAATGTTATAAGCACAAAATACGCATTCCCTAAGGAAATGCAGGGTTATAAAGATATTGTACACGGAGGAATGATTGCTTTACTTTTAGATGAAACTATGGTAAATTTACCGTGGAAAAAAATAGGTATTCCTGTTGTTAGTGCCGATTTAAAAATAAGGTTAAAAAAGCCCTTAGCTGTCGGTGAACTTGTAACAGCGAAAGCCTGGTTTGTAAGCGAAAAAAGCAGGATTTTTATAGTAAACGGCGAAATCCGCCGCGACAGGGATAATGAACTGGTTGCGGAGGGAGAAGCGGTCTGCGTTAAAGTCCAACTTGAAAATCTGAAAAAAAACTTATAGCAATTAAGGAGGCAAGTTAATGGGTTGCGGCAAGAAGCGTCATAACTGGAAAATTAAGACACACAAAAGAAAAAAACATCGCAGAAAACATAAATTCACCAAGTAAAAATATTTTAATTTAAGATAAAAAAAAAGACGCGCCCGGCGCGTTTTTATTTCTTAAATTGGTAAAGGAGACTTCTCTATGTCTGGACATTCTAAGTGGGCTACCATAAAGAGAAAAAAGGCCTCTATTGACGCCAAAAGAGGACAGGCCTTCACGAAAATAATCAGAGAAATGATAGTTGCGGCAAAAAATGGCGGAGGGGACATTAACTCGAACGCGCGGTTGCGAACTATTGTGGAAGCGGCAAAAGCTGTAAATATGCCGTCAGACAACATAAAAAAAGCCATACAAAAAGGTACTGGCGAATTGCCAGGTGTAGTTTACGAAGAAATAACATATGAAGGTTACGGCCCAGGCGGCGCGGCTATGCTCATAAAATCTACGACAGACAATAAAAACAGAACAGCCGCAAATCTGCGCTCTACTTTATCAAAATATAACGGATCTATGGCGGCGCTTGGTGCTGTCGCTTGGCAGTTTGAACAAAAGGGATTTATTTCTGTGCCGAAAGATGTCATAGACGAAGACACTCTTATGGGCATAGTGTTAGATGCGGGGGCACAGGATATCGTGGCGGAAGAAATGGCATATGATATTACGACACTTCCAACGGATTTTGAAAAAGTAAAAAAA
>CAILUR010000247.1 GCA_903837445.1 uncultured bacterium
CCCCATAGAAAAGAAAAAATAATATACAGTAAAAATAAAAAACACATACGAAAAGACCTGTGGGTGACCGCTCAAAACGGATAAAGAAAGGGTAATGGTTGCAAAAAATAAATCAAAGAGTTTTCTCTTTTGGGCGTATCTTTTTGTAAATAAAAGAACCGCTGGCATCCACATTATCGCATTTATATCCGCCAGTTCCACGGCTTTGACGATAGTATAATATCCAAAAGAAAAAGTCAGAGCTGAAATATAGCTCCCCTCTTCAGAGACCTCGTGTTCCCTCGCGAGCATATACACAAAAAATGGCATTAGAATAAAAGTAATGAACATTCCGATTTTCCAGGCAAGGATAGGTGCCAAAATATAATACAAGATATTCAAAGGATAATATATTGCGGTCTGCATATTCGCCATAAGTGGATTGCCACAATAAATATATGGGTTCCACAAAGGCATAATTCCCTGTTTGATTAATGACGCAGTGAGTTCACGAAAGGGGAAAAAATAATAAAGCGTATCCAGCCACGCCGAGATATTTGAAGAAGTGAACTGCGAAAAGAAACACATAAATGATAGAACAATAAAGCTCGCCGAATATATTTTATCTTTCTTTGTCATCCTTTTACCATTTTACACGGCAGAAAGAATCAGTTCCCTGATTACTTTTGCCGCAAACACGCTTGAGTTTCCTGAAGCATCATAGTTGGGGGCGACTTCTAAGACATCCATTCCCACGATATTTAGTTGTTTTAGACCTTCTAAAAATCTTAAAAAATCTTTATAAAAAATACCCCCTGCCTCTGGCGTGCCGAGTCCCGGAAGTGCCGCGGGGTCAAAGACATCCATATCAAGAGAAAAATATACTGGATATTTTTTTATTTTTTTAATCACTTCAAAAAACTTTTCAAAATAGGTATCGAAAAATATTTCTTTTTTCTTCATAAACAAATATTCTTGTTTCTCAAAAGACCTGATTCCAAACATAAAGAGCCGGTCAGCGCCGACAGTTTCCGCTGTCCTGCGGGCGGCGGTAGCGTGAGAAAGTTTGTCCCCAAGATAATCGTCACGCATATCAGCGTGCGCATCCCAATAGACTACTCGCAAGTTTGGATATTTGGCTTTGTATTGAGTTAAAATAGGATAGGTCAAGAGATGTTCGCCACCGATATAAATAGCGGTCTTTTTATTTCCTATCATATGTGCGGCAAGACCTGTGGTTTCAGACAGGACTTTGCTCCTGTCACCAAAAGGAAACTCCAAATTTCCCATATCACATACTTTATAATCGGCTATATCTTTTTCCGCTACAGCCGAGAAGGACTCGGTAGAATACGAAGCTTTTCTTATGGCATCTGGGGCGAAGCGTGAGCCCGGTCTAAAGGACGAGGTCCCATCATAAGGCAAGCCCGCGAGCACTACTTTTGATTCCTTAAAGGTAGCATCGCATGCGATAAAATTAGTTTCCTTGTAAAAGTTCATTTCAACAACTCCTTTACAAACTGTGGCAGAGAAAAAGCTGCCTTCTGTAATTCCGGAGTATAGTAATTAAATTTTTTAATTTTAGAGTGTTTGTTTCTTATTTCTCTCGGGTCATATTTTTTAGACGCATAGGAAAAGCTCCAACACCCTGATGGATAAATAGGAACGAATGCCAGATACAAATGCACCTGTTTAAATAGTTTTTTCAGTCTTCCCTGCACATTTGAAATTATATGCCCGTCATAAAAAGGGTCTTCTGATTGCATTACCATAATGCCATCGCTTTTCAAGGCCCCATACACATCTTTAAAAAACTCGCTTGAGAAAAGTCCGCCACTAATATCCGAAGGGTCTGTCGAGTCCACAAGAATTACATCATATTTATTTTTTGCTTCTTTTACAAATTTTATCCCATCCCCAAATAAAAAGCGGACGCGCTTATCCTGTTCGAGTCCTTTTACAAGCGCAGGAAAATATTTTTTAGACACCGTATAGACATCCTCATCTATTTCCACAAAATCTATTACTTTTACGCCTTTGTGTTTCATTATTTCCCGCACAGTACCGCCGTCTCCGCCACCTATCACCAGCACATTTTTCGGATTTGGGTGGGCAAACAGAGGGATATGCGCGAGCATATCGTGATACACAAACTCTTCTCTTTCCGTTACCATATAGCAACCATCCAGCGTCATTAGGTTGCCGTGTTTTTCGGTTTCAAATATTTCCACCATTTGATACTTACTGCGCTTCCCATAAAGTTTCTTTTTTATTTTAAAAGAAAAAGCTGTGTCTTTATATACTTCTGTCGCCCATTTTCCCGTGAGTTTTGCCATTAGTTTACCACCACAAAACGACTGCAGCATATGCTGCGCCGATTTTTTTAACCCTGTGTGTAGCGGCAATACTTTTAATTTCCTTTACTGCATACCCTCTTACTCGCATACCTTCTGCCGCCATATTTCGAACTATTTTTTCTATCTCTTCTTTATGCCCCGCTGCCGAATACTCCATTATGAGCCCGTTGAGATTTGAATCTTTAGGAATTGCCACTGCGACTGCCGCTGATATGACCTCATCCGTTTGCGTGCTGACTTTAGAGGCATATGCCACAGGAATCAAAGACCCCAACGGAAGCTTAAAAGGTTTTATCTGTTTTGAATTAGGAGGCAGTATGCTTGAGAGTTTGATAAGATTTGTGTTTCCCACGCCTGCCGCTATAAGCCCATTATCAAAAGCATTGAGTGGAGTCATCCCCTCTGCGTCGCCCGCCACGAGAAAAAACTTATTCGGGATTTTTGGAGATATCCCATTAATCAATAATTGTCCTGGGACTTCCGTGGTTTTCTTTGTTACGCGTACTTTTTTCTTTGCCATTATATTCTCCTTATATTTTAATAAATAGTCCGAGTTTAAAAATCCCTTAAAACTAATGTATTATATTAAAAACCTAACAAAAGTCAATAATTTTCAATACAAGAAGCCAGCCGTCTCCACTCTGTTTCTTCCTGACAGTTTAGCCACATACATAGCCTGATCTGCCCGCCCTATGAGTTCTCTTCTGGTCATAGCATCCACTGGAAGTGTCGCCACTCCCAAGCTCAAAGTTATTTTAATATCAGTACCATTAAACTTAAAATTAAAATCTTCCACTGTTTTACGAATCATTTCCGCTCGAGCGATTGCGTGGGTCTTGTCTGTTTCTGGAAGTACTATTACAAACTCCTCTCCACCATATCTAGCAATAGTTTCGGTAGAGGTAGTATTTATTTTCAAAATCAACCCTATAGTTTTTAAAACATAATCCCCCGCAGCATGGCCATAGACATCATTTACTTTTTTAAAAAAATCAATATCAGACATAATAACAGAAATTTCTTTATTGTCTTTCGCGCTACGCCCTATTTCACTTTCAAGCTTTTCCTGAAAATATCTGTGTACATAAAGACCTGTCAAAGAATCTGTAATAGACAGGTGCGCTATTTCCTCATAAAGGTAAACTTTTTCAAGTGCGAGAGCCGCTTGGCTTGCCAAAATTCTTACATCTCCAATTTGTTTTTCATTAAATATATTATTTTTATTACTGGAAATCATTAGGACTCCTCGAAGCTTATCTCCCACATAAAGTGGCTGATACAGAACACTTTTACTCCCTATCCCGCTGTATTCAAGTACCCCACTTGTTTGCCGTTCTTCTACAATCATTAAATCTTTATTGTCATTTATATATCTTAGTATTTCACTTACGGTTTTCATCTGTCCAACTCGCAGCAATTTTTCTTCATACCCAAAAGAATACGCAATGTAAAAATCTGTTTCTTTTTTTAGAAGCAATATGCAGCGAACCTCTTCCAGTGATGCGGAAAAACTATACCGAACTATTTTCATTACAGTTTCCCCTATGACTTCCGCCATGCTATCCAAGGTCAGTTTATTCATTTCTTTCAGCGTCCCATAAAGCTGTGTTATTTTTTTAGTTTCCCCAGCCACTATCTTATGCTGTGTTTCCTCTTCCCAATAACTTTTTTCTATAGCGACGCGCTCACGCTGTTTTTCCTCCAATTGTTTTTCAAAAGTTTCTATTTCTTCAAAATATTTCCGCATAAGGGATTTTAAAAAAAAGATAAAGGTATATAAGCCCATTGAAACAATACAAACCTCTTTCGAAATTTCCCTCATCCCAAACATTATAAGTGCCAAAAAAATTGCTATAAAAAAAACTATTATTCCTTTTACTTTTCCAATTCGAGTCCTGTATATTAAAATTAAAACAGCAAACAACAGACAAGTCCAGTTCATAGCTGCATCATTTATTAGGGTTCGGTGCAGGATTATGGATAAAATAAATATTACCGCGAACGATATTATTATATTTTTAAAATATTTCTTTTCCATTATTTGATATCCTCCCAAAAAAGCACCTTATTTCGCCCGCTATGTTTTACTTTATATAAGGCCGCATCCGCTGCATTTATGATATCACTACTCTTCATTTCCTTCGAGAATTCAGCCCCTCCTATGGAAATCGTTAAAGATATTTTATCGGTATTATGTATACTTATTGTCAACTTTTCACATTTTTCGCGCAATCTTTCAGCGACTACCCGTGCCTCTCTCATATTTGTATCAGGTAAGATTACAGCAAATTCTTCCCCACCGTATCTCCCCACAACATTAGTGCTTCTAATTTCAGTCAAGAAAAACTCAGCAAGCTGTTGCAATACCCTGTCCCCTGCGGGATGCCCATAAGTATCATTGAATTCCTTAAACCTATCTATATCCATCATAAGATAAGAGAATGTTGCATTCAGTTCTTTACCGCGTTTGACTTCATTTTCAAGCCGTTCCATAAAATACCGCCTGCCATATAGCCCAGTCAACCCATCTTTAACCGCAAGGTCTTTCGTCTTCTGATATAGGATACAATTTTCAAGCGCCACAGAACAAATATCTCCAAGATAATTTAGCAACCGCGCATCCTCCATATCAAACGCATTTGGTACTTTCGAAGTAAACCGCAGAATCCCAATCACTTTTTTAGTTTCAATTAAAGGCACGGCAAGTAAAGACTTAAAACCGACTTCTTCCCCTTCCATTCGATTAAATCTAAAATCATCATTGATATCCTTTATTAACAGCGTGAACTTATTATCTAAAACCCACTCGTCAAATTCACTTTTCCTATATTGTTCCATAGTGTTCACATGAGGGTTGTCCTCCGACTCATCTTTTACTTGAGAAAACAGTCCACTTTCTTCATCATAAATCAAAAAAGCAAAATCCATCGGTGCACTTCCGATAAAACCAATAATTTCATTTGAAACAATCTTTAATATTTGATTTTTATTTTGTGTAGTTATAAACTGCTCAGACAAAATACCTAACCGCTTATACAGGTCCATCCTTGCTTGCAGCGCCATTGTCTGTGTTTTAATATCATTTGTTTTTTTTA
>CAILUR010000248.1 GCA_903837445.1 uncultured bacterium
ATTTTTT
This sequence comes from uncultured bacterium, assembly GCA_903837445.1. Classification (GTDB taxonomy): domain Bacteria; phylum Oederibacteriota; class PGYV01; order PGYV01; family CAILUR01; genus CAILUR01. The sequence continues at coordinate 8 of CAILUR010000248.1, forward strand.
ACTTTTACAAGCCACATTTCGCAAGCGATATTTTTAGGTACGAAATATGTCACTTCTGTCCCTATGCCATCCTGTTCTGATTTTACCGTAGTATAGCCAAGCCCGTGTCTGGCTTCCCACTTGTCAAGTTTTTCTCTCATTGGTTGCCAAGTAGCACTCCACATTTTCTTGTTTTCCATATCCAGCATATAAATATATCTGCCTGGACGGTCGGTGTGTAAATGGTCCCATTTTAGAATCCTGTAAGTTTTTGGATCCATGTAATACGAAAAGCCACCGCCTGTAGCGGAACAAATGGCATGATACTTTTCGTTGAACAGGTAGTTAAACCACGCTCTTGGGGTTTTCGGATTTGTAATAACATATTCTTTTCCATCTTCTGTAAATTGTCCGTACTTGTTTTTAAACATCTTTCTGTCTCCTCCTGGAGTAAAAATATTTTATAGTTTTACGCGACTTTTATTATTTTTTCTTAGCCGGTTTTTTCATTTTTCCTTTATAAGAATAGCCTGTCTTATATAACCCTTTGATAGGTACAGGTAATTTGCCTACTGCTTCAATCTCGCCAAACATAACTTTTACAAGCGCTTTATTCAAACACGCCCAGTTACCATATGACACTAAATGTGTTTGGGCTTCAGGATAATACGCTAAATCAGTGGTGCTTCTAAGCGCTACGGTTATGAGTTTTTTATTTTTGCTTTCAGCAAGTTTAATAATATCATCCATCATATTCTTCTGTGCTGGATGTCTATACACATGCTGAGTGCCGACAATTATTATATCCGAGATAAAACAGGTATCCAATATAGAAATTATTTCTTCTTTGTTGGGTTCAAGCCCTATGACTACTTCGCGGACATTGTCGTGCCTTTTCTTTATTTCTTCGACAAGATTATTCTTATCATAAAGATTCACAGCATCTGACATTTCAAGCCGTATATTTCCCGGTTGAATAACAACTATCTTATCCTTTTTCCCCGGTTTCAAAGGAAGGACTCCAGCATTATTTCTAATGACTGTAATAGCGTGGTCTGCCACTGTCTGTGAAACTTTTTCATCCGCCACAGCATTTGTAATAAGGACTTTTTTCGCCTGCGCTGGAGTCGCTATAGAGGTACAATACTTCTGCTTAAACTCAAGCACTCGCGCTACGGACTCGTTTACCTGATCCATAGAAAGTTTGCCTTTGCGCACCTGTTCTATGCAATATTTGTGCATAGTCTTTGTATCTGCCGCGCCCATTACAATATCCACACCAGCTTTTATCGCAAGGTAGGCGGCTTCGTCAAGTCCGTAGTGATTTTTGATAGCTTTCATATACACATCATCTGATATTATAAGTTTTTTAAAGCCGAGGGTTTTTCTGAGATATCCGTTTATTATTTTTTCTGATAAAGTGGCAGGTAATTTTTTATCCAGCGCTGGAAAAATAGCGTGAATAGTCAAAAGCGAATCTACGCCTGCGTCTATTCCCATTTTAAAAGGAAGCAATTCATTTTTTTCAAGTTGAGCAAGAGGTTTATCAATGACATCCAAATGCCAGTGCGTATCTTTTTCGGAATTTGCCTGTCCAGGAAAATGTTTCAAGCAAGCGGCGACGCCTTCTGCTTGACACCCTTTCACATATGCCGCGCCCATAGTTCCCA
>CAILUR010000249.1 GCA_903837445.1 uncultured bacterium
AGTGTTATGGGTGGGCTTATTTATTACAGGTGGCTACTTCTTTGGAAATTTTCCAATAGTAAAGAAAAACTTTACCCTTGTCATAATGATGATAATTCTTATTTCAGTTCTTCCCATATTTATTGAAATGTATAAATCCTGGGCAGCAGGCAGAAAAGCAAAAACAGGGACGCTTAAAAAACAAATGAAGAAAAATAAATAATATGCCTTTTTCGGACACCTTGGGGCTATTCGCAGGTTTTTTAACATCGGCAGGATTTTTGCCGCAGATTGTTAAAAGTTACCAGACAAAAAAGATTGCCGATGTAGCCCTGTGGCAGCCTATTCTTTTAATTATTAGTATGTCTTTGTGGTTTACATACGGGCTTTTAACTGGACAAATGCCAGTAATTGTTACTAATGCCTTTGCGATAGCTTGTAATGCTGTCATTCTTGTTATGAAGTTTATTTACAGAGAAAAGAAATGACCACCCCTCATATAATTGTAACTCTGGCAGTAATAATTTCTATTACTGGGTTTTCGCCACAGGTAATAAAAATATTAAAAACCAAAAAAGTGGATGACATTGCCATAGCACAACCTGTCATGATAGCTTTAGGAATGATAGCGTGGACAGTGTACGGAATTATGATAAAAGATTATGCGATAATAATATCAAACATAATAGTATTTTGCCTTAACACAACTGTGATAGGGTTGAAAATATACTACTCAAATAAAACCAGATAAAAATCATTTGAAAAAAATAGAGATAAGTTATAATGACTTTAATTTAAACGATTAAGTATGTTTTTAAAAGTATTGAAAAATTATTAAAAGGAGTTCTTTTATGCAATATAGAAAATTTGGAAAACTGGATTTCAAAGTTTCGGCACTGGGTTTTGGAGCTATGCGGCTTCCTATGAATGAAGGTGCGAAAGATGATAAAGATTTTAATGAGCAAGAAGCGATAAGGATAATCCGGCGTGCCATAGACAGCGGGGTTAATTATATTGACTCGGCCTATATTTATCACGGAGGATTGTCAGAAGTAGTCGTAGGCAAAGCTTTAAAAGACGGTTACAGGCAAAAAGTAAAAATTGCCACAAAGTTTCCAGTGGGTTTTGCAAAAACAGAAGCAGATTTCGACCGCATACTGGACGAACAACTGAAAAGACTGGATGACACACATATAGATTTTTATATGTTTCACGGCATAGGCGATGGCGGACTTAAAGAAATTCAAGATAAAAATTTCTTTAAAAAAATAGAAGCGGCTAAAGCCGACGGCAGGATAGGGCATATAGGTTTTTCATTTCATGATACTAATGAGGCTTTTACAAGAGTAGTGGATGCTTATGATAAATGGGAGTTTTGTCAGATTCAGTATAATTATATGGACACGGAAAATCAGGCGGGAGTTAAAGGTTTAAAATATGCTGGGGCAAAAGGGATAGCGGTAATAATAATGGAACCACTGCTCGGTGGCAGACTGGCAAGACCGCCGAAATCTATACAAAATATTATAGATGCCTATGAGACAAAAAAGACAGGCGCGGAATGGGCGCTGCAATGGATTTGGAATCAACCTGAAGTGACTATGATTCTCAGCGGTATGAGTGCTATGCAACAGGTGGAAGACAATATAGTCTATGCAGGGCGGTCAGGGGTAAATTTATTGTCGGCTGAAGAAGTCAAACTTGTAGAAACTATAAGAGATGGTTTTAGACAGAGGGCTGTAATTCCTTGCACGAAATGTAACTACTGTATGCCGTGTCCAAGTGGAGTAAATATTCCTCACAACTTTGCTTTATATAATGAAGGTCTGGTTTATGAAGATCCAGGAGCCCCAAGATTTACATATGAGCGCTGGACAGATCCAAAAGAACGAGCGAACCAATGCACGCAATGTAAAATCTGCGAAGAAAAATGTCCACAGAAGATTGAAATAAGCGACTGGATGCCAAAAGTACACGCAGTTTTGGGAGAAGGTAAAGATTATTAATTCCTTGCCAAATATGTTTCTTTTTGGTATAAACAATATGCTTTAAAGCTTTTATTATATTTAATATTTGTAACTTAATCCGCATTAACAGGTGGTGGCTGTAGCTCAGGGGTTAGAGCACTAGGTTGTGGCCCTAGGGGCCGTGGGTTCAATTCCCATCAGCCACCCCAAAATTTCCAGTGTGCTAAAAATCAGAGTAATCGAGCAGCCGAACAAATAAAACGGAGCTAGATTGTGGTCGGGTAATCAGCTGTTCGGCTATCAAACAAAATTTCCTCCTCAGTGTCCTTTCACACTATTTCTCCTTGCCTTTGTCATTTGTGGTGATAAAATAATGGTTGAAATTCCGTTACTACAGGGAGGTTTAAATCATGAAATGTACTTTATGTGAAAAATCAATTGACAACTATAATCCCGGATTACACAATTTTATTATAGATGAAAAACATACGGCGAATATCTGCAGTGAGTGTGTTGATAAGTTTTTAAAATGGCAGGGGAAGAAGTATTCAATTCTTTTTCCTACAAAAGCTATGAAAAAAAGATTCAAACAGGAATAACTGCGAAATTAACCTTGAAAGTAGTTTTGATAAAAACTATTATAAGTTTGTTTCTGTTTTAGTGATAAAACAGGTTCTAACCTGCTTCAGCCAGGCAAACAAAATTTTGTCTACGGTAAAATCCCCCATTTTTTAAGAATCAAGAATCAAAACATACCAAACCGAAAATATGTTATTATATTTTCTATGATAGAATTTCACTCCCTAGAGGTATTTACTAAATACTAAAGTACAAAGCAATCTAGAAAATACAAGGTGGTGAGAAATGAGAATTGGAAAACGCATTTTTATAGCAGTGATTTTTTCGATGTTAACAACAGTATCTATTTTTGCGGCGGACTATAGCAAAATTATACTTGCCTATTATCCTGATTGGGCGCCGAAATTCAGGTCGGAGAACATACCTTACACGAAACTCACGCATATTTGTCATGCTTTTATACATCCAACAGATGACGGGGATATAAATTATTCAGCGACATATCTTGAGCCTGAAATGATCAGCACGGCTCATAGCAAAGGAGTAAAAGTTTTGATATCTGTTGGTGGTGCGGGTGCAGCAAACGACAGAGCATTTAAAAAGATAGCGGCAGATCCGGTTCTTAGGAAAAAATTTATTGATAAGCTTGAAAGTTTTATCAGAATAAACGGATATGATGGTTTGGATCTTGACTGGGAAAAACCAAGCAATAATCAGGACAAAGCAAACCAACCTATACTAATTAAGGAAATATACGAAAAATTCCACAGCTCACCTGACCCAGCGCCGAAATGGATTATAACAATGGCAGTAAACGGCACAAACTGGTCTGGTCAGTGGGTGGACTATGATAAATTTATCCAGTATGTGGATTACATAAACCTAATGGCGTATGATATGCACGGCGACTGGGAAACCATAGCTGGGCACAATGCGGCTCTTAAAAAAGGCGGATATCCAGATCCTAAAAATGATGTCAGCGACGAATTGGAACTTGATTATCTGGAGTCGAGAGGGTTGCCCGATAACAAGATTCTTATGGGAATACCTTTTTATGGGCATGAGGTCTTAAATGCCAGCGATATGTACGGTAAATGCGCCGACGGAAAATGCATAACTACCCACCAACTCAACTACAACAAAATAGTGCCTATGATAGAACAGGGGTGGGAAAGAAAGTGGGATGATAAGTGCCAGGTACCTTATCTTGTCAGACAATCCAAAGACGCGAAATGGAATCCAATGGAAAAACTTGTTGGCACGATAAGCGGTATGAAGACCGAAAAGGAAACCGGCGTTATTACCTATGACGATCCGAAATCAATAGCAATAAAAGTCAAGTACGCGCTTCTTGAAAGAAAACTTGCCGGAGTTTTTATGTGGGATCTGACAGCGGACTTTATTGACGGCAAAGAACCCCTCATGGATTCTATGAGACAGGCTTATGATGAGGCCTGCGGGCAAATGGAAAAAAAGTAAAGCACAAAATAAATAATAAAATTATAGGATGTTGGATTTTTTGATTAAAAAGGTTATTATCAGGGACACGCCAGTAACCCCATTGGGCAGGCATATTATTAATAACTGAAAGTTTGATTTTTTACTATCAGCGTATAACTATGAGGATACCAATCCCACTCTTCGCACTCTTACCCTCGTTGTCGGATACTTCAGCTACATAATAATAAACGCCACTTGCAAAACTGGAGAAATAAGATGCCTCCAGCGTTATTGTATGAACC
>CAILUR010000250.1 GCA_903837445.1 uncultured bacterium
TAAAAAAAATGACTTAAAACGGGCCTATGAAATGTGGCCTGTGGAAAAACCATCGGAGTTTGAAAAAGCAGGGTTGAAAAGCAGTGGCAGTTATATGTGGGCAATATTGAATACAATAATATAATATTTTGGTATTTGTGAAGTAGCCGATTTCTTCCTATCAAATCATTTGAAATAAACAAAAAAAGTTATATAATACCTTTATAGCATATAGATATTATTTAATGCATAAAAGGTGTTTATGACTGAAAAATTATTTTCAAATAATCCACAATCGCCAAAACCCAAGGTCCGACTTGAAAACCGAAAAGGTAAAAAAGTGACACTTATAAGCGGTCTGCAGACCTATGGCGAGCCACGGCTAAAACTTATCGCCTCTGAACTCAAAACCTTTTTGGGGGCTGGCGGTACAGTAAAAAATGGCGCTATTGAAATACAAGGGGACAAAGTGGACCTGATAAAGAAATGGATAGATAAACAAACATAAAAGCACTTCTTACGGCATAAAAAGGTGTTTGCCTTGTGTGTGTAAAAAGCGTATAATCTCAAAGTTGAAAAAGTCAAAAGTATATAATGTTTTGACAATATAAAAATGGAAAGAGGATATTAAAATGATTCAGATAAATGATTTGTCTTTAGGGTTTGGAGGACAGGAAGTCCTTGATGATATTAGTTTTAATATACATAGTGGGGAGCGCATAGGGCTGGTCGGGCGCAATGGCTCTGGCAAGACCTCTTTATTTAAACTCATTACTGGCGAATTGAAAACAGATGAAGGCAGGATATTTATTCCGAAAAACTACACCATCGGATACCTAAAACAGCATTTGCATTTTACTGAACCCAGTGTTTTGCTTGAGGCCTGTTTGGGGTTGCAGGAAGAAGAAAAAGACCAGATATGGAAAGCGGAAAAGATATTGACAGGACTTGGTTTTACGGATGAAGAATTTGAAAAATCTCCAGCTTTGTTTTCTGGCGGCTTTCAGGTCCGCTTGAATTTGGCAAAAGTTTTGCTGGCGGAACCGCATTTACTCTTGCTGGATGAACCTACGAATTATATGGATATCATTTCTATACGCTGGCTCGCTAAGTTTCTAAAACAGCGCGATAATGAACTTATGATAATAACGCATGATAGGGATTTTATGAACAGCGTCACGACTCATACCCTGGCGATACACCGCAAAAAAATCAAAAAAATAGAAGGGGATACGACAAAACTTTTTGAACAGATAGCGGTGGAAGAAGAGGTTTATGAAAAGACCCGTCAAAAAGACGAAAAAATACGCAAGGAAACTACTGACTTCATAAATAGGTTTCGTTCTTCAGCGGCCCGCGCGACGCTTGTGCAGTCCAGAGTTAAATCGCTGGAAAAAATGGGCAAAAAAGAAGAGCTGGGAAGAATAGCGGAACTGGGCTTTAAGTTTAACTCACTGGTTTTTGAGGCGCAGTCCCCATTGCGTGTGGAGAATCTCTCTTTTGGTTACACTCCAGACCGCATTCTGATTCAGGGGCTCACCATAGATATAGATAAAAAAGATCGCATTTGTGTCATAGGAAAAAATGGTAAAGGAAAATCGACCTTGTTACGGTTACTCGCTGGCGAACTTGAGCCACAGACGGGAACGGTAAAACGGCATCCGATATGTAGTATGGGATATTTTGGACAGACAAATATAGAACGCTTAAATCCGGAAAACTCCGTAGATCAGGAATTGGGAATGGTGAGACCGGATATGAACTATAGTGATATCCGAAAGGTTTGTGGGGCAATGATGTTTTCGGGTGATGCAGCTTTGAAAAAAGTTTCAGTATTGTCTGGTGGGGAAAAAAGCCGCGTGTCGTTGGGAAAAATACTGCTCAATCCAACAAATCTACTACTTTTGGATGAACCGACCAATCACTTGGATATAGAATCGTGCGATTCTATGATAGTGGCCTTGGATGAATTTCCAGGGGCGGTAGTGATAGTCACTCATAGTGAAATGTTTTTGCATCATTTGGCAAATAGACTGATTATATTTAACGAAGATAAAGTTTTTGTTTTTGAAGGGTCCTATCAGGAGTTTTTAGATAAGATAGGGTGGGAACCAGAAATAAAAAAAACAAAGAAAGAAAAGAAACCTGAAAAAAATGAGCAGGATATGGAAGCCCTGACAGCGGTATATAATAAACAGCGCAAAGCTCTGCTGGGAAAAATAGAAAAGATAGAAAAAGATATAGACCAAACTGAAACCCTATTGGAAGCTGCAAATATGGAACTGGCGCAAGCATATGAAAAAAAAGCCGCAGGGCCGAAACTTCAGGAACTGCAAAGTAAGAGTGGAGAATACCAAGCCCTGATAGATGGCAAGGATTTGGAACTTGAAAAATTGATAGCAGAACTGGATGTGTTGGACAAGAAAAAACCTTAAAGATAGTGGAAACTGTTCTGCGTTGACCATTATAGAAAGGTATGCTAATCTAAAATTTAAGAGTGACAAATAGTTTCGAAAAGGGGACATATGATTGAAAAAAAGGGTTTTGACAATGAAAAGTATCTCACCGAACAAACTGCCGCTATTTTAGAAAGAGTAAAAAAATTCAATAATAAATTATATTTAGAATTTGGCGGAAAACTTATGTTTGATTATCATGCGGCGCGTGTGCTACCGGGCTATGATCCAAATGTTAAAATAAGACTTCTACAAAAATTAAAAGACCAAGCTGGTATTTTAATAGCCATTTACGCTGGGGCGATAGAGAGAAAAAAAATAAGAGCTGATTTTGGAATAACTTATGACGCAGATGTGATGAAACTGATTGATGAATTAAAAGAATTGGGACTCGATGTGATAGGCGTGGTTATTACGCGTTTTGAAGGGCAACCCGCAGCACAACTTTTTAAAAACAAACTTGAAAGGCGCGGTGTAAAAGTGTACACGCATAAGTTTACTAAAGGGTATCCCACGGATGTGGATCTCATAGTGAGCGATGCGGGCTACGGAGAAAATGATTATATTGAAACAGACAAACCGCTTGTAGTAGTGACGGGGCCAGGACCTAACAGTGGCAAACTTGCTACTTGTCTGTCACAGATTTATCACGACCACAAAAAAGGAATAAAGGCCAGTTACGCAAAGTTTGAAACTTTTCCAATTTGGAATCTGCCATTGAAACATCCTGTAAATGTGGCGTATGAAGCGGCGACCGCTGATTTGAAAGATGTAAACTTGATAGATCCTTTTCATTTGACTGCCTACAATAAGATTACCGTAAATTATAATAGGGATGTGGATTGCTTTCCAGTCATTGCGAGAATATTAAAAAAACTTATGGGGGAAGATGTCTACAAATCTCCTACGGATATGGGCGTAAATATGGCAGGCTTTGGAATTGTGGACGATGAGGTGTGCAAAGCAGCCGCAAAACAAGAAATCATACGCAGATATTTTAGGTATAAGTGTGAATATCTGATAGGGTTGGTGGATGAAGAGTGTGTCCAAAGAATCACCCTGCTCATGAAAGAAATTGGGGTGGTGGAAGAAGATAGAGTGGTGGTAAGCGAGGCAAGAAAAGTTGCCGTTGAACTTGAAAAAAAGGGTAAAGGAAACGAAGGGGTGTTCTGCGGGGCAGCCATAGAACTCAAAGATGGCACGATTATTACGGGAAAAAACTCACATCTTATGCATGCCACTGCCAGCGTAATTCTTAATGCAATAAAACATTTGTCACAAGTGCCGGATCACCTGCATTTGTTGTCCCCAAATATTATCGAAGCCATAGGAAAATTTAAAAAAGAAATTCTGGGAAAGAAAACAGTAAGTCTTGATCTTGAAGAGACCTTGATTGCTTTGAGTATAAGCGCGACTTCAAATCCTACCGCACAGTTGGCAACGGATAAACTGAAAGAATTGTCGCGCTGCGAGCTTCATGCCACTCACATACCTACCCCAGGCGACGAACTGGGACTTAAAAGGCTTGGGATTAACCTTACCTGTGATCCAAATTTTTCCACTACAAGTCTTTTTATTTCCTGAAAAGTATAAATTAATTTTAGTATAATAAAAATTAAAAAGTGAGGTCTATATGAAAAAAATTCTGCTTTTTGTTTTATTGATTTTGACTTTATTTGGGAGTTCGACTTTTGCCTGGAAAAAAGATGTGGGACTTGGAATTGTGCTGGGAGTACCTTCGGGAATAACCGCGAAATTCTGGCAGTCGGAAGAGACAGCAATTGATGCGGCTGCGACCTGGGGGTGGGGCATAATGGAAGTACAGGGGGATTATATTTGGCACAGGTTTGATATGGTAAAAGTGGAGTCAGGTAGTCTTCCGCTATATATAGGCGCAGGGGCGTATGCGGGTTTTTGGACAAACGGAAATTGGCACGGAAGAGCGGAAGTGGGACTGAGAATGCCTATAGGACTTGCGTATCTTTTTACTGATTCTCCACTTGAAATATTTTTAGAAGTGGCACCAAGCTTAAGTATTAGTCCGGCAGTGGGGCTTAGTGTGGGTGGTGGAATTGGCGCGAGATATTATTTAGGGAATAATTAAACGAACATTTGGGAGTAGTGTTTTTTTAGTTTTGATATATACTTTAGTTGCTGAATTGAATTAAAAACATTTTTGGGAGTTTCTATGGCCGTTGGTAAAGTAGTGTATGGAGTATCCACAATAACCGAAACCGATGTATACCTTTTTAAAGAGGGGAATCACTTTCGGCTTTATGACAAACTCGGTTCACATATAAAACAAATAGCAGGCGAATGGGGTACTGATTTTGCCGTCTGGGCGCCAAACGCTAAAAGCGTTTCGGTTATAGGAAACTTTAACGGTTGGAATCCTGCTGAGCACGCCTTGACAAAAAGGTGGGATGACTCCGGCATATGGGAAGGGTTTATTCCTGGCATAGGTAAAGGCGAAATATATAAATATCATATAGTTTCAAATGTAGATGATTACCGCGTAGATAAAGGGGACCCGTATTGTTACGCGTGGGAGCTTGCCCCGAAAACAGCTTCTGTTATTTGGGATTTGGAATACGACTGGCAGGATGAAGAGTGGCTGGCACAGCGCTGGAAAAAAAATGCGCTTAACGCTCCTATGTCGGTATATGAATTGCATTTAGGGTCGTGGAGAAAAACAGGCGATGGCACCGAATCCTTAGGCTATAAAGAACTCGCACATCAGTTGGCTGATTATGTAAAATATATGGGTTTTACTCATGTGGAACTTATGCCTGTGACCGAGCATCCCTTTTACGGGTCTTGGGGGTATCAGGTGGGAGGCTATTTCGCACCGACCTGTCGTTATGGCACGCCACAGGACTTTATGTATTTTATGGACCATATGCACAAAAACGGGATAGCGGTTATTATTGACTGGGTGCCTTCGCATTTCCCTACGGATGAGTATTCACTTTCATATTTTGATGGCACTCATTTATATGAGCATGCCGATTCCCGTCAAGGGTTTCATCCTGATTGGGGCAGTTATATTTTTAATTATGGCAGACACGAAGTACAAAACTTTCTAATAAGCAATGCGCTTTTTTGGTTGGAAAAATATCATATAGATGGCTTGCGGGTAGATGCTGTGGCATCTATGCTGTATCTGGATTATTCGCGTAAAGCAGGGGAGTGGATACCGAATAAATATGGCGGCAGAGAAAATCTGGAAGCTGTGGATTTTTTAAAAAGATTTAATGAGACAGTGTACAAAGAATATCCTGATGTGCAGACGATAGCTGAGGAATCCACTTCGTGGCCTATGGTCACCAGACCGCTTTACGCAGGTGGGCTTGGCTTTGGTTTGAAATGGAATATGGGCTGGATGAATGACACGCTTTCGTATATGAGCAAAGATGCGATTTACCGCAAACACCATCAGAACAACCTTACCTTTGCTATGGTATATGCTTTTTCTGAAAATTTTGTACTGCCTATTTCCCACGATGAAGTGGTGCATTTAAAAGGGTCGCTTCTAAATAAAATGCCAGGAGATGACTGGCAGAAGTTTGCAAATCTTCGCGCGTTCTTTGGATATATGTGGATGCACCCCGGAAAAAAACTTCTTTTTATGGGCTGTGAATTTGGCCAGTGGACAGAGTGGAATGTAAACAAGTCGCTGGATTGGCATTATGCGAGTGCCGACAGACATAGTGGAGTAAAAAAACTCGTAAAAAAACTTAACGAACTGCTGGTATCAGAGCCAGCGCTTTATATTGGAGATAATGATTATTCTGGTTTTCAGTGGATAGATTGCGGAAATTACGCTGATTCAGTCCTTATATTTATGAGGAAAAACGGACTATTTATGGATGATGCCCTTGTAGTGGCGGTAAATATGACCCCAGTGCCGAGAACCAGTTATATGATAGGCGTCCCTGAGGGTGGGTTTTGGGAAGAAATTTTAAATACCGATTCTGAAGAATATGGTGGAAGTAATATGGGAAATATGGGCGGAGTGCAATCCTCTGATATTTCTTGGAATGAGCACGGCAGGTCAATCTGCATAACGCTACCGCCATTGGCTGTAGTGGTGTTTAAAAGAAAAAAATAATGGTTTGTAATAGTTTATTTGTCCCCGTAGGGCTTAGGTCCTTAGGGGACTTTTTTTACCTTCGGAACTTCTTTTAGTAATAGGTTTGCTATTACCCCCTTTCCTTGACTTCTCTACTGCTTTAATGATAAAATAAGTATTGTTAATTATTTGCTTTATTTGTCCGTCGTGAGACTCGACGGGTCCTTGACAAACATATTACAGGAGAAAGTAAATGGCCGAAGCGGCGGAAGTATTAGGCGCACTTGTAAAACTTCAAAAGATTGATACCTTTATTCACAATTTAAATGTAGAAAAGGAAGCTATAAGTAAACAGATTCTTTTAAAAAATGCGGAATTTGAAAATGCAAAACTTGGTTTTGATGAGAAGAAAAAGGCAACTGATGATCTTAAAAAACAAAAAGCAGGAATAGAACTTGAAATAAAACAGAAAGATGTAGATATTAAAGCGAAGGAAGCAAATTCGCATATGGTGAAAACCAACGACCAATTTAAACTTATGCAACTTGAAGTGGAACGCGATAAACAGGTAAAGAGAAAACTTGAAGACGATGAGATAATAATAATGGAAAAAGAAGAAGTGGGTATAAAGGTAATGAAAGAAGCGGAAAAAGACTATAAAGAAAAAGAAATTCTCATAAAAAATCAAATCAAAGCTTTGGAAACTGAAATATCACTTAAAGATAGCGCCATTGCTGGGGAAGCGGCAAACAGGGCTGCGGCCATAGAAGGAGTTAAAAAAATCGACAAAGTAATAATTGACAGATATGAGAAAATTTTAAAAAACCGCAATGGCCTTGCCGTGGCAGAACTGATAAAAAACGAAAAAGGGTCGGTCTCGTGTGGCGGCTGCAAGTTGACCGTAAGGGCACAGGCTATGATAGAAGTCAGGAAAAAAGATAAAATATATAGTTGCGACAACTGCGCCAGAATTTGGGTGGTTACTGAAACGGAGCAGGAGTAATAATTTTTAATAATAAAATAGAGGTTTTTATGGACATAAAGGGCGAGATAAAAAGAGTTTTACAAATAGAGGCAGATGCGATAGCAGCGGCTATTTTAAAAATTAATGCGGATTATGAAAAAGCTTTAAACTTTATTATGACTTCCAAGGGGAAGGTAGTAGTCTCGGGCGTGGGCAAGTCGGGGCTTATCGGGCAGAAAATAGCCTCTACTATGGCCTCCACTGGAACTCCAGCAATTTTTGTTCATCCCACAGAAGCCGCTCACGGCGACTTGGGTATGATTATGAAAAATGATGTGGTGATTCTCTTATCTCAAAGTGGAGAGACAGAAGAAACCATAGATTTAATTCCGTCCTTAAAACGCAAACTGATACCTATTATAGCCATAACTGGAAAAGCGGATTCTTCTCTGGCAAAAGAAAGTGATGCTGTCCTTAATTCTCATATAGCGGAAGAGGCCTGCCCACACGGGCTTGCGCCTACGGCTTCCACTTCTGTCCAACTCGCGATAGGGGATGCCATTGCTGTCGCACTTTTAAAACTGCGCGGGTTTCAAAAAGAAGATTTTGCTATGTTACATCCAGGGGGCTCACTTGGAAAAAAACTTTTGTTAAAAGTAAAAGATGTTATGCACGAAGGCGAGGCAGTGCCAATGATAGGCGAAAATGAAACGCTTAAAAAGGCCTTGCTCGAAATGACTAAAAAAAGATTTGGGTGCGTGGCAGTGACAGGTCCTGACGGAAAAATGATTGGGATCTTTACAGATGGAGATTTGCGGCGTTTGCTTGAAAAAACAGCAAATCCTTTTGATATGAAAATGAAAGATATAATGATAGTAAATCCCAAGACCATAGGAGCGGAAGCCCTTGTGGTAAAAGCCCTCGCAATAATGGAAGAAAAAACAATCACAGTCCTTATGGTGCCTGACGCGCAGGGCAAACCTTCAGGGGTCATACATTTGCATGATATATTAAAAGCAGGAGTGGTGTAGTAAACCAGCACCTACTGAATAACGCAATGACGACGCCAAATCATTTTTAGTTAAATTAAATTTAAAAACTGAGGATAAAATGCCGAAAAATAAAAACATCGACTCCAAAATAAAAAAAATAACTTTCATTATATTGGATGTGGATGGGGTGTTAAGTGATGGTTCCATAATAATAGCTTCGGATGGGACTGAAATAAAAAGTTTTAATGTGCGGGACGGTGCTGGAGTGGCATTGGCGCAGTATGTGGGAATAAAGTTCGCTATTATAACTGGACGAGCATCAAAGGCCATAACTTTGCGCGCTAAAGAACTCAAAATAGACGACCTCCACCAAGATATAATGGAAAAAGCAAAAACCTATGAAGAAATTAAAATAAAACACGGCTTAAAAGATGAGAATATATGTTATGTAGGCGATGATGTGATTGACCTTCCTGTTTTTAAACGCTGTGGGTTTTCGGCATGTCCAAAGGATGCCGTAAAAGAAGTAGCCGTTCTTGCGGACTATGTCTGTAAAATAAAAGGTGGGCGCGGTTGTGTCAGGGAAGTCATAGAAGTGATATTGAAAAAACAGGGGCTTTGGGAAAAAGCTTTGAGGAAGTATCTGAGGAATGCCTAAGCCTTTAATAAAACGCGTCAGAAACTTTACCCTATATTTAATAATACAATTTTTGAGAGGGGTGTTCTTTATAATTCCTTGGGCGGCGCGCATATGGGTGGGGAAAACGCTGGGAACTTTTGCGCGGCTAGTCATGAAAAAACAAAAAAAAATCATATTGAAAAACTTTGAACTTGCATATGGCAACAAGCTTGATGCGGTGGCAAGAGAAAAACTATTAAAGGAAAATTTCACTCATTATGGGATAAGCGTTTTTGAATTTATGAAATGCTCCACTCTGAGTGCGATAAAAGTAGCGGCATTGGTGACGGAGTTTGAAGGGGCCCAATATCTGGATGAAGCAAAGGCGGCTGGAAAAGGTGTGATAGCTGTTACGGCGCATTTAGGAAATTGGGAAATCTTACCACTTTTTATAGCAGTCCGCGGATATAAGGCGGGGGCGGTGGGGAAAAAACTTTTTGACGAGCGTATTGACACGATTGTAAATGGCTCGCGGCGCAGGCAGGGAGTAATGATTTTTGACCGCGATTCTGCACCGATAGCGATGATAAAGGAATTGAAGAAAGGGCTGGTGCTTGGGCTCTTAGTGGATCAGGACACCAATGTGGATAGCGTGTTTGTGCCTTTTCTTGGAAAAATTGCAAAGACCCCATCGGCACCGGCGCTGATGGCAAAGAAGTTCGATTATCCGCTGGTGACTATTTTTATCACCCGCAGACCAGATGGAAAATATAAAGTAACTGTAAATAAGCCCATAGAAATAAAAGCAGAGGACACACCGGAGAGCATTGCCACGGCTTACAATAAAGAAATAAGTGATGCCATTTACGCACAGCCCGAGCAGTGGGTATGGTTGCATGACAGGTGGAAAAGTCCACCCATAAATTAAAGGATAACAATGAAAAAAGAAAAAGTGTTGAAAAGGATAAATATAATATGTGGTGTTTTTATAGTGGCGCTATTGTGTACCTCTTGCGGAGGGGAAGAAAAAATACAGCCAAAACTTCCAGTAGGGGATAAAATAGAAAACATTCCAAGCTATGTAATGGTAGGGTTTAAAATGGAAGCCACTGAAGGGGCTAAAAAAAAGTGGGAGTTTGAGGCAAAGACCGCTCAGGTTTTAGAAATGAAGAAAAAATCTTATGCCCAATCTGTAAGGATAAAATATTTCCAACCAGATGGGAAGTTTTCATATCTGACGGGAGACCGCGCTATTCTCAGCACAGATACCAATTTTATGGAAATAACTGGGAATGTGGAATTGACAGGAGCGGATGGAGTGCGCATGCAAACGCAGAAACTTTTTTGGGATGATAAAATAAAAAAACTTTATACAGATGCAGCCGTGACCATTATAAGAAAAAATTCAACCCTCAGCGGAGTCGGTTTTGAATCCGATATCTCCATGAAAAATATGATAATTAAAAAAGGGGTAAAACTGAGGGCGGAACAACTTGGTACAGAATAAATTATTTTTTATTTTGATGTTAATGTTTATATTTACAGGTTGTTTGAGATTAGATGATAGTAAGTATAGGGATGTGTATATAAAAAGCGTTTCTCAGATAGTGGCTGAAAAAGATAATTTGAAAGGAGCCCTCTCTGCGGAAGGAAATGTGACTCCTACTGCCATAGCGCAAGTGCAGGGGAAGGTAAGCACATTAAAAACTAAGAAAAAACTTAAAGTGAGGGTGGTGGAAGTGGGCTCAGATACCCTTAATTTTAATAATGAAAATAAAAAAGCAATCTTTAGAGGTAATGTGATTGTAAATACCGAAGATATTAGAATCCTTTGCACGGAACTGGATAGCGAAAATTATCAGCAAGATGCCGAGGCCAAAGGGAATGTGAGCGTAGTTTATAAAAAACAGGGAATGAAAATGACTTGTAAATATATGAAGTATAAAGACAACCTAAACAATGTCACGGCGTATGAAAATGTTTACGCGACCAAAATCCTGCCAGATGGAAATACGCTTACCATGCACGCAGATGAAGTGAATTTTAACACTCGCGAACAGACGCTTACCGCTTATAAAAAGGATAAAAAGGTAAAAATAGAGCTTAAAGATTTGGTGGCATTTTCAGAAAAAGTTGTGTACAATGAAAATGATAAAAAAATATATATGACCGGAGAGCCTATAGTAAGGAAGAAAAGCAGTTATTTTCTATCGGATGTCATAGTGTTGGACACTTTGAGCAAACTTTTTGTAATGAAAAACAGCATATGGTCAAAACTTTTTTATAAGGAATTTGAAGAAACCAACAAGGAGCTTGTAAGTGAAAATTCTAAGAACCTCACACCTCGTAAAAACATACAATAAAAAAAGAGTAGTGAACGATGTCTGCGTAGAAGTCGAGCAGGGCGAGATAGTAGGCTTGCTTGGACCCAATGGCGCCGGAAAAACCACTACTTTTTATATGGTCTTAGGCGTTATCCAACCAGATGGCGGCGATATAATTTTACAAGATGGAGAAAACTCACAAATTATAACGGGATTTCCTATGTTTAAAAGGGCGCTTATGGGAATCAGTTATCTTTCTCAAGAACCTTCTATTTTTCGTCGTTTGACAGTGGAAGAAAATATTATGGCGGTGCTGGAGTTTACAAAACTTGACGAGATAGAAAAAAAGAAACGGCTTGAAAAACTGCTGGAAGAATTTAAAATAGGGCACCTTTCAAAACAAAAAGCATATACTTTATCAGGGGGAGAACGCCGCAGAGTGGAAATAGCGAGGTCCCTTGTCTTATCTCCAAGTTTTATTCTGTTGGATGAACCCTTTGTGGGAATAGATCCGATAGCGGTTTTTGATATACAAAACATTATTAGAGATTTGAAGAAAAAAGGCATAGGTATTCTTATTACAGACCATAATGTCCGGGAAACTCTTTCCATAACCGATAGGGCATACATACTTTATGAAGGTAAAATTCTTATGTCCGGTACTGCGGCAAAACTTTCTAAAGATAAAAAAGCCCGTGAAATTTATCTTGGTGAAAAATTTACGCTATGAGTAAGTTTTTTTTAGCAATGGGCTTTATGTTTTTTTGCGGTAGCATAAATGCTGACATTCTCTCCCCCTATTATACGGACACAAGTAAAGCCATAGCTTACTATTCTGAAATTGCCGACAAAGACTCCAACAACATAGGAAATTATTATGACCTTGCGTCTGTCTTTAAAGAATTTGGGGAAAATGATAGGGCAGTGGATGCGTATAGGCAGATAGTAATGCGCAGGCCCAAAGAAGTGCGGTCACATTTTGAACTCGCTAAGGCATATTATTTTACAGGGGATTACAAAAATGCCGAAGAAGAAATAAACGCTGTGATCATAACGGGGAAAGAAAATTGGGAAGTAAGTTTTTGGAGTGGTTGCATATTGATAGAAGAGGGCAGGTTTGACGAGGCCATAGATACTCTGGCAAAAGGGTTAAATGAAGATGACAGGAAAAATGTGGTCTATATAAAATTAGCGCAAGCATATGAAAGGAAAAACGATTATCTTAAAGCCATTGAAAATTATAAAAATGCCTTGGATGCCGATAAAACCCATATAGAACTGAATGAAAAAATTGCTCTGTTGTATGAAAAAACGCAAAATATAGTATCGGCTTTCAAGTATGGGAACAAGCTGGGAGATATAGATACTAAGGATAAAAACATATCGGAAAAAATAAAAGAACTTAAAGCCCTTTACCCCGAGATAAAAAAAATAATTGAAGGCTGGGAAGATAAAAAACAAAAAGACAGAGCAGAATATATGCCCCCGGCACGGCTACCTATAGAAAAGGGAGAGGCCATTCCCAAAGTTAAAATAGGAGTGCTTAAAGATGTTGTTGGAGTGCGGTTTAAATGTGGCGCTGATTTTAAGGTCTATGACCCAACACAGACTATGATTTTTACTGGAGAAAAACTCAAAGAGTATAATATCGTGGTGGAAGGAAAAAAAGCGTATATCAGTCTTGCTGGCAAGGAAACTTCTAAAAAATATTTTGATAATGAAATATATATTACGAAAGATGAACAGGCGGCTACCACTGCGGTGTACGGGGTGAAATACGGAGAGGGTTTTTATTGGGCGAAAAAAGTTGACACAAGTTATCGTGGGGATTTTATCGCAAAACTCGAGAATGAAAAATTGACCTTTATCAATGACTTGAATGTGGAAGAATATCTTTACGGAGTGATAGTTGCGGAAATGCCTGCGTCCTGGCCGTTGGAAGCGCTAAAGGTGCAAGCGGTAGCTGCAAGGACCTATACTTTTCGGAATATGAAAAAACACAAAAAAGAAGGTTATGATTTGTGTGCCCAACAGCATTGTGCTGTTTACGAAGGGCTGACAAAAGAAGAAAAATACGCAGTCCAGGCTGTGGATGAAACCCGCGGGGAACTGCTGTATTCGGCTGACAATGATATTATGGATACTTTTTTTCATCACAGTTGTGGCGGGCATACCGAAGATGCCTACGATGTCTGGGGTTTTAAACATGTAAAAGGGTTGGAGGGCATTTATGATTCCAACGATGCAAAGTGGAACTTTCCGCTCTCTCCTTTTTGGATGGAAGAATGGGTGCGCACACTCCCTGATGTATATTGCAAGGTGGATGGCAGAGGTGAGGTTTCTTTTCGGTGGATAAGATATTTGGACGGGGAAGGGCTGGCATATTTTGTAAACAGAATGTATCCACTGGGGAAAATACAAAAACTGGAACCTGTAAAACGCAGTAAAAATGGCTCAATTACGAAAGTTTTAATAGAAGGGGATAAAGGCTCAAAAATAGTAAATTTTGATCAGATAAGAAATGCCCTGGGGAAACTTAGGAGCAATGTAATAAAGTGGGAATATACTAAAGATGCTTCTGGCTATATAAAAGAAATATTTATTTATGGGGCGGGCTGGGGGCACAATGTAGGAATGTGTCAGCGCGGGGCGAGAGGCATGGCAGAAAAAGATAAAAAATATAAAGAAATACTTTATCATTACTATAAAGGAAGTTATATCATAAAAAAGTATCAGTAAAATATTAAGCATGGCTATGCGAGCACCAGTCCTTATTTTCATAGGGTTTCCCTGAAGCGTAAATCGTTAGCGTTAATTGCAAATGTGTACTTTTCAGGTTTAAACATATTCAAATTTGTTGTATAATTCATTTTTGAAAGGTTTGGGCTTTGTTATGTAGGCTGAAACTTATTTAGTGGAGGTTTTATGCATAAGTTTAAAGCATATCCTATAATGGTAAAACCGATATTTAAGAAGCGTCCTTGGGGAGGCAGAAACCTTTCTGCTTTGCTAAAAACACCAAAAGGAAAAATAGGAGAAGTGTGGTTTTTTTCTGACCAAAAGGATACTCGTTCGATTATTTCAAACGGAAAGTATAAAGGGAAAAAACTGGGTGCCTTGATAACCGAACATTCCAAAGAAATTCTTGGCACAAAACTTACAAAAAAATATGGCAAACACTTTCCACTTTTGATAAAATTTTTGGATTCCAATGAGGCCCTGTCTGTGCAGGTGCACCCCAATGATAAGTATGCTGAAAAACATGAGAACTGTTGGGGAAAAACAGAACTCTGGTATGTCGTAAAAGCAAAGCCAGGAGCTAAAATCTGGGCCGGTTTCAATAAAAATCTTGATCATAAAACTTTACGCGCTTGTGTTTTTGATGATGTGATAAAAGGAAACCTTCAGGAATATGCTTCGAAGGCGGGAGATGTTTTTTATATTCCCACAGGGACAGTACATGCGCTGGGAAAAGGAAATCTTGTTATGGAAATTCAACAAAACTCTGATATTACTTACAGGCTTTATGATTGGGGGCGGCTGGTAAACGGCAAACCACGAGAACTTAATGTGAAAAAGGCATTGGCTGTGGTAAACGCTTCCAAGACGAGTGTTAAAATAAATCAAAAGTTTTTGAAAGGCGGAGGGCTATTGCGTAGGCCGATTGCGGACTGCCCATATTTCAGAGCGGCGGAAATACTAGCGCTGGAAACAAAAAAATATATGTATGGCTTTGTTGGCCCCTCTCTAATTACCCTACTTGCGGGCGACTTGAAACTGAGCACAGAAGGAAACTCATATATTTTTAGTAAAGGCGAGACAGTTTTGATACCAGCGGTGTTAAAAAGTATGGTCCTTGAGTTTAGCAAAGGGAACCATATCATAGTCACAGAAATAAAATAAGCGAAAAGGGAAAAAATGAAAAGATTAAGCGTCCTTTTGGTTATTACAATATTATTCAGAGGAGCAATAATGGCAAATGACAATGTGTATAAAGAGGTATTATCTAATGGGATTACAGTGCTTATCAACGAATCTCACGAGGCGCCTGTGGTGGGGTGTAATTTTTGGGTAAAGACAGGCTCAGTATATGAAAAAGAAAATGAAAAAGGGCTGACCCATTTTATTGAACATCTTTTATTTAAAGGGACAAAAAAAAGAGCAGTCGGTCAGTTGGACAAAGAGGTAAAAGCGCTCGGCGGATATAATAATGCTTTCACCACATACGATGCGACAAACTTTGTCATTGTCCTACCGTCTGAATATGTAAAAAAAGCGCTTGAGATAGAGTATGATGCACTTACAGCATCGGTATTTGATGAAGTTGAACTGAACAAAGAACGGCAGGTGGTCTTGGAAGAATTGAAAAGAGGGCTGGATAATCCTGATAATTTTTTATGGCAGAAACTTATGGAATTGTCTTTTGAATCGCACTA
>CAILUR010000251.1 GCA_903837445.1 uncultured bacterium
CGATGGATTTGTGTTGCAAACCTACTCCTACAAGAATGGCAGCTTGCACTGGCGAAAGGTTGATTGCTCCTAGTGGTAACACATTGAAGTAAAGTCTCGCTAGGGCAGGGATCAGGTCCATAATGAGATGGAAATCTACCAAGTTCTTCGAGTACGACTCAAGTCTCTTCAAGTCAAAAAGGGTGATGTACGGCTCGAGCAACTTTGGTGTGACTGATGACGTTTGATCATTTTCTCCTGCTTGACTGTTCGTAAGACCTGGTCTGTTCATGAAATTGAAGGTAAGTCCACACGAAAGGTTTCTCCTTCGGCATTTTTATATGACCCGACAACTTTTACGGCGTTATATATAGCCGGAAGTTTATTCGGTAAAAACTCCACATCAATAATTGGACCTATTATCTGAACTACTTTTCCTTCATTCTGCGGCATATCTTTTGCCTCCTGATTTATTCGTTCCGGGTTTAAATATTCCCCCGGAGCTCGGAACTATTTTTTTATTTCAGTGCTTCTGCACCACTTACTATTTCAAGAATTTCTTTTGTAATTTGAGCCTGTCTGGTCTTGTTTGCCAACAGGGTGAGCGACTCTATCATATCCGCCGCGTTATTTGTCGCCATTTCCATAGCGACCATTCTGACTCCCTGTTCTGAGGCCTGTGATTCTAAAATACCTCTGTACACTTGGGTTTTCATATACCGTTTGAGCAGGTCCGCAAGAACTTCTGCTTCTCCTGGCTCGTATAAAAACTCTCTATCCACTGGTGCTGTCTCGCCTTTTACAGGGTCAAACATCACTGGTAAAATCTGTTTTTTTATTATTTTTTGTTGCAGGGAGGTTTTAAACTCGCTGTAAATCAACCATACTTTTGAATACTTTTTTTCCAAATAGTTTTTTATAAGGACTCCACATATCTCTTCCACTTCTTCCCAGCCGATACGGTTGTCATTTAATTTAAACATATCCGTTTCTCTGCCAAACCTTTTCATAAGGTCCAGCCCTTTTTTACCAATCATAAAAAAGTTTATATCTTTGTTTTCTTGAAAATGTTTCACGGCTTCTTTTACCAAGTTCATATTAAAACTACCACACAGGCCTTTATCCGCCGAGACCAAAACTATCGCCTCTTTTGTCACTCCGGTATTTTCCGCTAGGATTTTATACTTTTGTTTATCCGCTCTGCTTATAAGATCGCTTATCACTTCTTCTATTTTTATAGCATAAGGTCTTGCCGCAAGAATTTTTTCCTGGGCCTTGCGAAGCTTAGCCGCCGACACCATTTTCATTGCCTTGGTTATCTGCCTTATGTTTGAAGCGCTCTTTATCCTTTTTTTTACGGCTCTTAGTGTCGCCATAAGTCAACTCCTGTTTATGTTACCCTTGTTTTTTATAAATTGTTTTGA
The DNA here is from genome assembly GCA_903837445.1 of uncultured bacterium. GTDB lineage: Bacteria > Oederibacteriota > PGYV01 > PGYV01 > CAILUR01 > CAILUR01. The sequence goes on from CAILUR010000251.1 coordinate 1,404, forward strand.
AAGTTTTTATCGCGTCTTCCAGTTTTTTCTTGAGTTCATCCGACAGCGTTTTCTTTTCCACTATTTCTTTTTTTATCTCCTTACAACTTGTTTCAAAATATACCAAAAGTTCTTTTTCAAATTTTTTCACATCAGCGATAGCTACATCATCCAGCAGATTATTGATACCTGCATAA
>CAILUR010000252.1 GCA_903837445.1 uncultured bacterium
CGCGATAAAAGGAAAACAGGTAATGCTTATATCTTCTACTGATTTGACGCATTATGAAAGCGCTGAGGCGGCACGGGAAAAAGATAAACTGGTATTAGATGCGATAGAAACCCTAAACTCAGGCGCTATGCTTAATGCAGTGGAGCGGCAGAGAATTTCTATGTGTGGGTGGATGGGGACATATGTGCTGCTGGAAGTGTGTAAAACTCTGGGCGCCAAAAAAGGGGAAATAATAAAATATGCAAATTCAGGAGAGGCGAGTGGAGATATGGATAAAGTGGTCGGCTATGGAGGCGCGATAATTATATGAAACAATTTTCTTTGCTTTTTCCAAGCACTATACATTTCGGTTTTGCTACGCTGGACAAAGTGGCTACTATAAAAATGCCAGAAGGCAGTATAGGGTTGGTCACAGGCGGAGCGGCAATGAGAAAAAATGGAAGTATAGATAGAGTGCTGGGACTATTGAAAAATAAAAAAGTGATTATCTTTGAGGGAGTGGAGCCTGAAGTGTCAGTAGAGACAGTGGACAAATGTGCCAAAACTATGCGCAAACACGGTGTCACGAGCCTTATAGGAATAGGTGGGGGGAGTGCACTGGACTGTGCTAAAGCCGTGGCTGGGGTTTATAAAAGCGGCAAAAGTGTGAAGGACTATTTGGATGGAAAAATAAAAATATCTGAAACTGCTTTTTTTATAGCAATTCCCTCCACCGCAGGCACAGGCGCTGAAGTTACAAAAAATGCCGTGTTGACATATACAGAGAAAAAAATAAAGACCAGTCTGCGGGGCGAGACCCTTGTGCCAAAAATAGTTATTTGTGATCCGCAACTCACTATGTCTATGCCGCCTGAAATAACCGCCTATACAGGTATGGATGCTCTGACCCACGCAGTAGAGTCCTATTTTTCTACAGGCGCAAACGAAGTCACAAAAGGGTTTGCTGTAAAAGCAATAAAACTTATTATGGAAAATATATTAAAGGCAGTGGAAAACGGCTCGAATAAAACTGCTCGGTATAATATGTTGCTCGCGAGTGTGACGGCTGGGCTGGCCTTTGCCAATAGCGGGCTCGGTGCCGTGCACGGCATAGGACATCCAGTAGGCGCGATAGCACATTTGCCACACGGAAAGGTGAACGCTATTTTGCTTCCAGTAGTAATGGAGTGCCACAAAAAATATGCCAGCGGACTTTTTAAAAGTTTTGAAAAAGACTGCGGGGAAAATACAATTAAAAAAATAAAAACTCTAAATAAAAAAATTGGGCTCCCAGACAAGTTGTCAAAACTGGATTCAGATATAGCGGCTAAACTTCCTCTGATAATGTCAACTATGGTGTATGCCTCTGGGTCTATGGCATTTAATCCAGTAAAAATGACTCCTTCCAAAGTAGAAAATATTTTAAAAGAGGCCTTATGAACTTAAAAAAAGATTTATCCCTGATAAGCAAAAAAGAAATAGTATTTGTCGTGGCAATGCTTTTAGCTTTGTGTGTGTTGCGGATGTTCACGGCAAGTATGCCTTTGGATAGGGATGAAGGCGGTTATGCTTATGTGGCAGCAGGGTTGGCACAAAACCTTTTGCCTTATCAGGATAGTTTTGAGGCCAGCCAGCCCTTCATATATTATATATACAAAACAGCCTTTAATTTTTCAGGAGTGTCTGCTACTGCGGTGCGAAATTTCACCACGGGCTATTTGTGTTTTGTCATACTGGTGCTGTATATGTTTGTCCGTGTTTTGTGGGGACCTTTGGCAGCGGGGCTTACTATCTTCATATATTTTATGGCGCAAAACAATCACTTGTATCAGGGCTTCAGCTCATACCCCGAGGTCTTTACTCAATTACCTCTGCTCCTGAGCGCATTTTTTGTGGCTGACCTTGAAGAAAAATATGCCAGAGTAAATTATTTCATAGCTGGTTTTTTTATGGCGACAGCTTTTTATATTAAACTGAGCGTGGCACCAGTGGCAGTGGTGCCACTCTTATATATTATGTTATATGGAAAAAACAAAATAAAAAATATTTTATGGTATCTCGGCGGGTTTGTGACAGTGACTCTTTTGGTGGCAGCGTGGTGCGCTAAAAATGGAATCTTAAACAGGTATATAGAAACAGCTTTTATTTATAAAACGATTTTTATGGCGACACTTATAAAAACTTTTTCGACTGTGGGAATGTTTAAAGCTGGACTTTCTTTTTTACTAAATAATTTACTGGCGGTTATTTCACTGGGCTTTCTGGCTCTTAATTTGGAAAAGAATTTTAAAAATAAAAAGGCCTTTCTTGTAGTCTGTTTTGTCGCTTCTTTATATATAGGTATTGCGGCGCTAAAAGGCATATATCCGCATTATTATGTGGTGCTTTTTCCTTTTCTGGCGGCGGCAGCAGGGTGGGCACTGGATGCGTTATTTGAGTTTACTAAAAAAAAGAAAGGCACTATGGTCGGATATATAATTTTAGCCATAGTGTTATTAGCGCAGGGGGCGGCATATTTTAAAACATATAAGCCTTTAAATTATTTAAAAAACGAGGCCTTGACTATGGATATTTTTTACCAGACACGGGAAATAGCCGCAGATATTACACAAAATAAAAGTGCGGGGCAAACCCTCTTTGTCTGGCCAAATGAACCTGAAATATATTTTTATACTGGCATAAAAGCGCCTGATAGATTTATTTCCGCAGAACCCTATGAGTATGAAAAAGAAGCCCTGCCCAGACTGGCAGCGCATATGTATGAAACTCCCACTGATTATTTTGTAGTACAAAAAGGCACAGCGGGAGTTTTTACTGCTGTCCTTGAACAAAAATACGCACGGGTGGCAGAAACAAAAGATTTTGTTTTATATAAAAAGAAATAAGTAAAGGGAGGAGTTTATGAAATTCTCAAATGAAAAGACCCTGAAGTTTAAAAATGAGACCTGGGGCTCTAAATATTTGTTTGCCGAAGATGGGTGTGTGTTTGGACTTGCCGTTTTAAGACCAGGGGATGAGATTCAGGCACATTTACACGAGACAGAATGTGAAGTTTTTTATTTCACGAAAGGCACTCCTATCTTAACCGTGGACGGGATTGCGCGAAGAGTGGAGAACAATGACGCATTTTTAGTGGAAGCGGGCGAGACCCACGCGATAAAAAACGATACTGAGAGTGAAGTGAAATTCACTTTGGCAAAATTCAAAAAATAGAGAGGTCCTTATGCAGAACATAAAAAGCAAAATATTTTTTGCGCTTGCTGTTTTGGCTGTGGTTTTGGTGACCGCTTATACTTCAAATTTTGACCACAATACCTGGTGGCATTTGTCTTCTGGCAGAGAACTATCAGTGGGAATGAGCATACCGCAGTATGATAATTTCTCTTATGCCGGACCTACGGCGTGGAAAACGCGCGGCTGGCTTTTTGACGCTTTTATTTATTCCACCAGTACTTATCTTAAAATTGAAATGCTGTTTCTTGTAAAAATTTTTATGCTGGCGGCTTTTTTCTATATTATCGTGCTGACGGTTTTTAAAAGGCTTAAAGGCAAATATATGACTGTTGTTTTTCCCGTGTTGGCAATGGCATATTTTTTGCTACAACCTGCTTTTACTTTATCTCCGCATATGTTTTCTTTTTTGTTCGCAGCTTTTTTTATTTACGCCCTTGAACACGAACCCTCAAAACGCCATATGGGGCTTTATCTTTCTATGCCTTTGGCGGCGCTGGTATGGGCAAATATGGATAATTCCGCTGTGCTTGGCATAGTGCTTATGCTTATTTATTTGGTATATCATTTTGACTCTACTACCGAAATACGCGAAAAAAATACTGATATAAGCTATCCGATATTTTTGGGGGCTCTGGTAGCAACGAGTATGGTTGTCCTCGTAAATCCTGAGGGTTACAGAGCAATAATTTTATTTTTTAGTGAAAACTTAAAGCCTTCTGCGCTACATAAAAGTATAAACGACCCTGTTGTCTTTGGGATGTCAGATGTGGTCTTTACAGGAGTTTTTTATTCCTACGCGATTTTAATGCTACTGGCTATATGGTACAACTTGAGAGGCGCAGACATAGGGAGAAAAGCAGAGCTCTTTAAAGATATTCTGCTGATAGCTGTGCCCTTTTTTGCTGCAGTATTTTATAAAGAGTTTATGCCATATTTTATTATTTTGACGGTAGGGGTGTTTTGTTATTATCTACAACTTATTTTTAAATGGGATATGGTATGGGAAAAAAAATGGACAGAGGCACAGGTGTCAGGAATAAGTCGTACCATATTACTGCTTCTGTCTCCTTTGCTTTTCTTGTATGCGGGTTTAGAATATATAAATGCGAAACCAGTGGCATATCCAAATGGGGCAGTAAAATATATTATGAGAATAAAACCTGATGCAAATATCTTTGCCCCGGCAAACTGGAATGGGTTTTTAGAAGACCAGCTGTATCCGAGATATAAGACTATGCTCACTGGCAGAAATAATATAGAAAATAAAACGGCAAAGGATTATTTAAAAATTATTAATGCAGACCCTGAAGCCCTTAAAACCTGTGAGGAATACAATATAAATACTTTTATACTGCCACCAGATTGCGCTTTGGCAAGAGTCCTGCAAAATAGTCCAAAATTCAAACCAGCATATTTTGACGGCACAGACATAATCTTTGTGAATAAAGAAAAGACAGAACAATATCTAACTGCGTACAATATTTTTGATGGTAAAAATCCATATCCTTTAGGGACAAAAGCCGCATACGAAGAACTCAATGAATTTGCTCAAAACTATCCTTCCGAGACCGCCTATCTGGCTTTGGGCACGGTGTATGCGAAAATAAATGCCCCTGAAGCTATAGAGTTTTTGCGCGACATTGTTATGCGATATCCTGAATATACAGGACTATATGATTTTATAGGGAAATTGTATTATGAGCAAAAAGACTATAAAACCGCCATAAATATGTGGAAGAAAAACCCGAAAAAAAAGCATATATTAGCACACTGATAAAACTCATTGCTTTTGGCACTGCTCTTAATTATTGAATACGATTTAGTGGAATTATTAAAAAAATAGGGTATAATAATATTGTGGGCATACCACCTAAATAGCACTTAAATAACTGGGGAAAAATGGGGCTAATTTGAAGAAAAAAACTATCAAAAAATTTCTACAACGAAAATCACTCAAAAACAAAATTAAATCAAAGGGTAAAAACCTAAAAAAAGATTTAGATTTTCCAGTTGTCGGCATAGGCGCATCTGCTGGCGGGCTTGAGGCCTTCGAGCAATTCTTCAATAACACTCCTGTAGATTCTGGTATGGCGTATGTTGTCATACAGCACCTTGACCCTAACCGGGAAGGAATGCTACCAGAGCTATTACAACGAATGACCAAAATGAAAGTAGTCGAAGTAGAAAATGGAACGAAAATAGCACCGAACTTCGTGTATGTCATACCCCACAATAAAAGTATGTCCATAGTAAACGAACAACTGATGTTGGGGGTGCCGAAAGAAGGGCTTAGATTGCCTATAAACTTATTTTTCAAATCGCTTGCCCTAGACCTGCACGAAAGAGCTGTAGGTGTGATATTGTCTGGTATGGGGTCTGACGGGGCTCTCGGTATGGTGGCTATCAAGGAAAAATATGGCCTGACAGTTGTCCAGAAACCTGAGAACGCCAAATTTGATTCTATGCCGAGGAGCGCAGTTGAGAATGTGGATATAGACATTATAGCTGACGCAAAGGACTTGCCGGGAAAGATTGCCAAATTTTACGCCGGTACTCTAAAAAACAGAAATGAGCACGAACACCCAACTGCTAAAACAAGTGCTTTTGAAAAGATAATGGTGATACTCCGCAACGCCAGCGAAAATGATTTTTCCCTTTATAAAAGTAATATGGTGCAACGGCGCATAGAACGGCGTATGAGCATTCACCGAATAAACAATATGTCCGACTATGTGGAATATTTGCATAAGAATAAAGGCGAGGTCAAAATGCTTTTTAAAGAAATGCTCATAGGCGTGACAAGTTTTTTTCGCGACCCTAAAACTTGGGAACTTATGAAAGAAAAAACATTGCCCAAACTGATAGCGAAAAAAAAGCTACTGCGCGCCTGGGTGCCGGCTTGCTCCACTGGGGAAGAAGCTTATACGCTGGCAATGATTTTTACCGAACTTATGGAAGAAACTGAAAATAATGAAAAAATATCATTGCAGATATTTGCGACAGACCTGGATAACGAAGCCATAGAAAAAGCCAGAAAAGGGATTTTTTCCGACAAAATAGTTGAAAATGTCTCGCAAAAACGCCTGAAGAGATTTTTCAGGGCTGATAAAAATACTTTTCAGATAAGTCGCGAGATAAGGGAAATGATTGTCTTCGCACCGCAGAATGTGGTCAAAGACCCGCCTTTTACGAATATAGATATCATTTCCTGCCGCAATTTATTGATATATATGGATAACGAATTACAGGACAGGTTAATTTCAATTTTCCGCTATGCCCTGAATTCAGGTGGTTTGCTACTGCTCGGCTCGGCTGAAACGGTAGGGAACAACGACAAGGATTTCTTGGCTATTGATAATAGACATAAGATATATCAACTGATGCGACAGGATAAAAAAGCCTTTATTTATACAGCACCAGAGCAATTTTTTAACCCAGTGAGTGCAACGAAGAAAAAGGAACTTGCTATCAAAGATAAAATAAATCTCGAGGATTTGACAGAACAATTAATACTCCAGCAGTATTCTCCCGCGGGAGTGCTGGTTACCTCCAAAGGCGATATAGTCCATATCACCGGGCATACTGGGAAATATCTGGAACCCGCGGCTGGGAAGACAAACTGGAATATTTTTGCAATGTTGCGCGAAGGGATGCGTGGAGAGTTTGAAAGGGCCTTCAAAAAAATATTAAAAAATAAGAAGACCGTGAGCATAAGCAATATCAGGGTGGACTATCAGAAGGGCGCTAAGGCCGCGGACATTATGCTAAAATATGTCGGAAACAATAATGCTATGAATGGAATGGTACTTGTGCTTTTTTCAGATACGGATAAAAGTTTCGGGGATATAATGCAGAGCAATGACAAAGATAAAAAAAATGAGTCCAATGCCTGTAAAGAACTGCGGTTTGAACTGCAAAGGGCAAAGGATAATTTACACGCCAACGAGGAAGAAATGCAGACCTCACAGGAAGAACTAAAGTCAGTCAATGAGGAATTGCAGTCCAATGTGGAGGAACTTCAGTCTTCTAACGAGGAACTGACCACTTCCAAAGAAGAAATGCAAAGCCTAAACGAGGAACTGCAGACAGTAAACTCGGAAATGCAGTCAAAAATGGTTATTTACGAGAAGGTCAACAACGATATGAGAAACTTAATGGAAAGCACCGAGATAGCCGTGCTTTTCGTGGACAAGAAAAACTGTATTACTCAGTTTACTTTTTCGGCAACAAAGTTATACAGTTTGAGGCAGTCCGATATAGGGCGCCCATTCACCGAACTGAACAGTGACTTGATATATCCAGATATGAAAAAAGATACCGAGGAAGTGTTGCGGTCGCTGGTGTTTATTGAAAAAGAGATACATACAAAAACTGAATTGTGGTTCAGAGTGCGTATTATGCCGTATAGGACCCTTGATGACCATATTGATGGACTGGTAATAACCTTTACGAATATTACTGTGTTAAAAAAACTCGAAGCCGTGATGAAAGAGAGTGAACGGCAGGGTAAACTGATGCACACTTTTATGGATCAGGGCTTGGCGCTTCTTGAAATAATCACTGATGAGAACGATAGGCCTGTGGATTACAAGTTTGTGGATATGAACGAAAGCTATATACAGCTCTTCGGAATAAACCACGAAACGGCAGTGGGTATTGGAATAAGCGAAGTTATGCCAGAAGCCGGAGCATATTGGACCGATATGATTAAAAAGGCCGTCTTGACAGGCGAACCGGTCTATTACGAAAGTTTTCTGGAAACTAGTGGAAAATATTTTGGGGTTTACATTTATAGTCCGGAGAAAAAGCAGGTGGCTTTACTGGTGACGGATATCACAAAAATTAAAAAAGAGAAAAGGTAATAAAAATGAGAAATAAAAATGAGAACAAAAAGCTGCGGTTGGAAGCTGAAAGGCATTTAAAAAAGAAAGGTAATAAAACAGGGGTTAAAAAACCGTTGTTGGACGAGATTAAACTGCTTCACGAACTGCAGGTGCACCAGGTGGAA
>CAILUR010000253.1 GCA_903837445.1 uncultured bacterium
AAAATATAAAAATACAAATAAAAAACATTAGAGTTTAGAACAAGGAAAATCAGTTTCTTGTTTTTCTGATTGTGAGAGAGGCCTTTTGTTTAAACATTGCAGAAGAGTCCGCCAAAAGACTATGAAAGACATTACCATCAGTGCCCCTTAACACCTCTGGTATATTAGAAATATCTATCTGTTCGGTAGAAAAATTAAAGTTCGTTTTTTCATTTTCATTTTCGGCAAATAATTCTTGCGTATACCCACTACTGTTTTTGGAATGTCCGGAATGGTGTTTTTTAAAAAAAATATGTTTATAAAGTCCCACATCTTTGATATTCGAAGTGCCCATTTGGTAAGTATGGTTATTGACAGGCATAGCCTGAGTATCTTCAATATATACCATACCTGCTATAAATAATATTGCCATTATTAATACTATTGCCTTTTTCATTCAACTTTCTCCACTATTTCAAAGTATTATATAATATACCATAATAATATTTCCATTTCAACTAATCAAAAAAAATCTCTGTCTTATATTAGACGCCTGTCTTTCATACTAAGTTCCATTTTTTAGGACTTTTATACAAATAACTTATACTTTAACTACTTTTTCTTTGTATTAAGAGCCGCCATTAGTCCTTTAAATAAGCCAAGTATGCCCTGTTTCCAAGCCACTCTATGCGTTACGCCTGAGGCACCTGCTACTTCTGCCTTATGCAGCATATACCAGTTGTAAGCCCGAGTCAGCGCCTGTGCTTCTGTGAAGCGTGGAATCCAACCGAGCTGTTTTTCCGCCTTATCCGTGGAAACAAACGAGTCCTTGTGAGCTGTGCCGTAAACCCATTTATATAAGGGAGACAATCTCAGCATCCAAAATATTTCAAGCCAAAAAATTATAAACCAAGCCGGGGTAGTCATAACTTTTGACCTTGCACCTACTGCGGCAAAAAATTCTTCCAGATATACTTTGACTTGTTTTGTATCTTTCGCGCCAATGTTAAAAGTATCATTGGCTTTTTCGGCAGGAAGCGTGAGCATAAGATAAATTGCATTGACTAAATCTTCCACTTCTAAAAGTTCATATCTGTTTTTCCCATTTCCAATAGTCGGTATGAGGGCGCCTGCTTCCACCCAATCATAAAGAATCTGGAACACTCCTAAACGGCCTGTGCCTATAAATGTTTTTGGTCTGACAATAGGGACTTCAAGTCCTTTTGCTCTAAACTCTTCACAGATTTTCTCTGCGCCGATTTTTGTGATTCCATAAGGACCAACGCCAATAAGCGGGTCTGTCTCATATAGGGGATGTTTTTCTGGCACCCCATAAACTGCCGTAGAAGATACATAGACCACTCTCTTAGTGCCATTCTCTTTTGCAGCTTGCAACACATTTCTGGTGCCGTCCAGATTTGTGGTATATATATCCTTGTCAGACCACAATGGGAGCGCTGCGGCACCGTGCATTACAGCATCCGCGCCTTTCATAGCCTCTTTTAAAGTATCAAAATGTCTTATGTCCTGTTTTATATAAACTACATTTTTCGGATAATCCTTTGCCACAAACTTATCAATGTCTATCACCACTATTTCATCATATTTATCCTTGAGCAAATTACACACATGATACCCTAAAAACCCACACCCGCCTGTGACCACAAGTTTTGACATATTTCCTCCATATTTTGTCTTTGTCCCTTACGCTGTATATAATACCTTAGCTCTGCTTTAAAATCAAACATTTTTAGAACTGGTATTTTAATTTTGGACAATAAAAAAAGCGGCATTTCTGCCGCCTTTTTTATTTTATATTTTACTTAAAATGCGTAGCCGATATCTGCTGCTGCTCCAAAACCTATTCCACCAAAACCAGTGGAGGTCACTCCACCTATCGTAACGGAACTTCCGGCATTATAACCAAGACTGCCTGAAAGGGCGAGAGTAAAGCCTCCCTTCCATATCCATCTGTAACCACCTTGTCCTCCGACATTTACGAATACTGCAGAAGCAGTGTCATTTGTTTCTTTTAGCGTAATAAGATCAGTCCATTTATACGATATAGATGCCACTTGTATGCCTAAATG
>CAILUR010000254.1 GCA_903837445.1 uncultured bacterium
GTGTGTTATAAAATGTTAACTGTCCAAGCAAAGCAATGGAAAGCTGAAAGAATTGAAAAAATAGAAGCATATTTAAAAACCGAAACCCGCGTTGATTTTATTGATGACGCGTATATCGAAGCCCTTATTGAAAAACCTTCAGTCCCGGATATGAAATATATCGAAACCCTAATCGAAAAATCAAAAAAAATAATGGGTTTGACTCCAGAAGAAACTGCCTATCTGTTAAACATTGAAGACCCCGCCATATGGGAAAAACTTTTCGAGGCCGCCCGCATCGTAAAAAATGAAGTCTATGGCAACAGGATTGTCTTGTTCGCCCCTATGTATCTTTCCAGCGCTTGTGTCAATAATTGTGTCTATTGCGGTTTCCGGGATTCAAACGAAGGAATGAACAGAAAAGTTTTGACAGAGGCAGAGATAACAGCAGAGGCAAAGGCTATGACAAAGGTCGGACATAAAAGAGTGCTGGCGGTCTTTGGGGAAGATCAGAGCAGTGATTATAAATATATGGCGAGAGCTATGGAAGTTATTTATGCTTCAAAAAACGGAAAGGACGATATCCGTAGAGTAAATATTAATGGGGCACCGTTATTTGTGGACGAATATAAAGTTTTAAAAGACATAGGAATAGGCACATACCAAATATTTCAGGAAACTTATAACAAAGCTATGTATGCAAAAATGCACGGGAAGGGACATATAAAAAGTAATTATAAGTGGCGTTTGTTTGGACAACATAGGGCTATGGAGGCAGGCATAGGGGATGTCGCTATCGGAGCACTCTTTGGACTTTACAAATGGAAGTTTGAAGTTATTGCTATGTTGTATCATTCTTTAGCTTTGGAAAAAGAGTTTGGAGTTGGCACACATACCATTTCTTTTCCACGGTTGGAGCCAGCTTTAAATACAGATTTTCACAAAACTACTCCTTATGCAGTAAGTCCTGAAGATATGAAAAAAGTAGTCGCTATGATTCGTTTGTCAGTGCCTTATACAGGCCTGATTTTAACAGCCAGAGAAACTGCCGAGCATAGAAGAGAACTGATACAGCTCGGGGTCTCGCAGACGGATGCAGGCACAAACATTACCATAGGTGGCTATCAAGATGGCGATAAAATGGAAAAGAAACAATTTGATATAGCGGACAAGCGGTCGCTGGATGAATATATTTCCGAACTTGTAGATATGGGTTATATTCCGTCTTTTTGCACGGCTGATTATCGCTGTGGCAGGACAGGGTGTTCTTTTATGGATTTTGCTAAAACAGGAAAAATGAAAAAGTTTTGTATTCCAAACGCGGTGCTGACTTTCAAAGAATATTTGATAGATTATGCCTCGCCTGAAGTTAAAGTAAAAGGGGCAAAACTTCTGGCTGACTATGCCGCCTATGTGAAAAAAGAATTTCCCGAAGCTATGTCAAAAACGCTTGGGGAATATATGGTCAGAATAGATAAGGGCGAAAGAGATTTGTATTTTTAATGAAACTTTCAAATGAGAAGTTGGAAACGATAAGAAAAGATTTTTCTTTAACCAGACTTGTTTTAGCACAGATACAAGGAAAGCGCAGGGAATTTATCGCCAGTGCAGGCGAGGAAGATTTTGTTCCCAAAAAAGAACTTAAAATTAACGAGAATATAGTTGTATTATATAGCGCAAAAAAAGCGATTGATGAAAAGGCCTTAAGCGAGAAAATAAAATTGCTTTTAGCAATAAAGCCTAAATTAGGAACGGAGGAGTCCTTGTGATAGACACCCCTTTGGGAAATAGACTTCAGATTGGTATTTTTGGAAAACGAAATGTAGGAAAATCCTCTTTTATAAACGCACTTACAAAACAGAATATTTCTATAGTCTCCGAAGTGGCAGGGACTACTACAGACCCAGTAGGTAAAGCTATGGAGATAAGTGGTCTTGGACCTGTGTATATTTATGATACCGCAGGACTGGATGATGCTGGAGAACTTGGCGCCAAGCGTGTAGAAAAAACAAAAGCAATTATAAAAAAAGTAAACTTAGCAGTAGTGGTCACCACCTATGACGGCTTCAACAAAATAGATGAAGAGATAATAAAAGAAATGCTGAACATAAGAATTCCAGTAATTGTGCTTTTTAACAAAATAGATGCGCATCCTGAAAAACTTGAAATAACCGATAAAATAAAAAACTTTGCAGGCGTTAAATATATGGCAATCTCCAGCATTACTGGATTCAACATTGATGCTGCCAGAAAAATAATTGTAGAGACAGGCGCAGGAGTTTCCATTGAAAAGGAAACTTTGATAGGAGATCTTATAAAGCCAGGAGACCTTGTGGTGCTTGTGGTGCCAATAGATACAGGTGCCCCGAAAGGCCGTTTGATACTGCCACAGGTACAGGTATTAAGAGACACTCTTGACAACGGTGCCGTTGCGGTAACGGTGCGAGAAAGCGAACTAAAAGTCGCACTGAAAAATATGCAAACCCCAGCTTTGGTTATTTGTGATTCGCAGGTGGTCTTAGAGACCGCGAACGGACTTCCTGATAATGTAAACTTCACGACTTTTTCAATTGTGTTTTCCAGACAAAAAGGCGATCTTGCCGAATATGTAAAAGGTGCGGCGGCTATAGACACGCTCCAAAATGGGGACAAGGTACTGATTTTAGAGGCGTGCACACATCACGCTATGACTGATGATATAGGCAGGATAAAATTGCCCCGCTGGATAAAAAAATATACTGGGAAAGATATTATTTTTGAAATAAATGCTGGTCCCTATGTCAGCAAAAAGTTTAGTGACTATAAATTAATAATTGTTTGTGGGGGGTGTATGATAAACCGTATGGAAATGCTGGCACGCACAAACGATGCAAAGGCGTTGCACATTCCCATAACTAATTACGGGGTGGCAATTTCACATGTGCAGGGAGTTTTGAAAAGAGCCCTGTCACCATTTCCAAGAGAAAGGGCTTTGTTGGATAAATGAAAACCATAAATGAGCTCCTCGAAAACTTTAAAAAAGATATTTTTGAAACTGCAGATGTGGTGGCGGCACTGAGTTTGTCAGAAAAAGACGCTATCCCTTTATTTCACTATGCAGAAGAAGTGTGTGAACAAACTTATGGGAAAGGCGTATTTGTAAGAGGCATAATTGAAATTTCAAATATATGCAGAAAAAACTGTAATTATTGCGGCATAAGAAAAGACAATGCCAATATAAAGCGCTACCGAATCCCTTTTGAAGAAGTATTAGAAACTGTTGGCTTAATAAAAAACGATGGGGTACACACCATTGTAATGCAGTCAGGCGAAGATTTGAAATGTGACGAATACCTTCCCGAATTGATAAAAATAATACGCACACAACACGATGTGGCTGTGACTTTGTCCACTGGCGAAAGGCCGCTAGAAGTGTATAAACAATATAAAGATGCAGGAGTGGACAGATTTTTGCTTCGCATAGAGACCACAGACGAAACCCTTTTTAAACAAATACATCCAGATGATAATCTACAATACAGGAAAGAATGTTTATATCTTTTAAAAGAACTTGGGTTTGAAGTCGGGACAGGCATTATGGTAGGGCTTCCAGGACAGACCCTTGACTCCATAGTGGAAGACCTTTATTTTTTCCGCCAACTGCAACCAGATATGGTGGGGATAGGCCCTTTTTTACCACAAAAAGATACTCCTTTTAAAGACAAAAAGAACGAAAGTTTATTTTTAACTTTAAAAGTACTTGCCCTCATAAGAATAATGCTAAAAGATGTGAACCTACCAGCAACCACTGCTATGGGCACTATGGACCCGATAGGCAGACAAAAAGCTTTAAAGGTCGGTGCCAATGTAATAATGCCGAACTACACTCCACTCCAATACCGTGAGCACTATAAACTTTATGACAAAAAAATATGTGCTTCCGAGACCTGCACTATGGTGTGCACCTCCTCTATCGTAGCGGCTGCTGGAAAATATGTAGTAGAAGGCAAGGGCTTTAGAAAACGATTTTCTACCACATAAAATTCGATATTTTTAGAATTTATCTCCTGTAAGTCCTTTCACTTTGTTTTTCTTTTAAAAGCAAATAATATATGATAATATTGTTTAGTTTACTCAATATATTACAGGCGGTTAAAATGAATCCAGTTAAGTACTTTGAAAATATGCCGGTGTCTGTCCCAGAACAGTTAATTTTAATGCGTATGGGCTATAAAAAAGGGAAGACAGAAATTGATGCCGAACAAAACATTAAAATAAAAGCTGGGATACAAAAGGGAAGTTCACTTTGTGTCCTAAAAACAGCCTATTTAATCCTTAAAATAATAAGTAATGATGGAAATAAAATAGTTTTAGAAAATGAACTTAAACTGGAAAGTGTTCAACTCGCAAAACTTTTGGGGACAGCCACAGAAGCAGTGCTTATGGCGGCTACGACTGGGGCAGAAGTAGTCAGAGTTAGGGATGAAGAAATACAATCCGGAGATGCTGTCCTGGGCGTTATTATTGATGCGACCGCCTCGGAAACGGCAGATGCGGGACTTGATGCTGTGCAGGATTTGATAAGTAAAACTTTGATACGCACGGGTAAAAAACTCACAAGGCGCTATAGCCCAGGCTATGGGGACTTGAACTTATCAGAACAAAAAAAGATACACGAGACCCTTGCTTTGACAAAAATAGGTATAGACATTAACAATAGATATATTTTGAGTCCGGAAAAATCAGTACTGGCAATTGCTGGAGTAGAATGAGTAATTTTAATAAGAGACTTAAAACTTTGTACCCAAAGAGGGATTCATGACAAAACCGGCCTTTCTGAAAATGCTAAAGAATAAAGTGATGCTTCTTGATGGCTCGACCGGAGCGATGCTTCAAAAAAGAGGTATGCCACAAGGCGTCTGTCCGGAACTGTGGGCAAGTGAAAATCCCAAAATATTAACCCAACTCCAAAAAGAAT
The DNA here is from genome assembly GCA_903837445.1 of uncultured bacterium. Lineage (GTDB taxonomy): Bacteria > Oederibacteriota > PGYV01 > PGYV01 > CAILUR01 > CAILUR01. Next base: position 4,937 of record CAILUR010000254.1, read on the forward strand.
ATGTGCAGGCAGGGGCTAATATTATTTTTACTTTTACCTTTGGAGCCAATCCATTAAAACTTGAAGAGTTTGGTCTCAAACAAAATACATTTGAATTAAATAAAAAACTTGCGAAATTGTCAAAAAAAGTGGCAGGTAAAAAGGTACTTGTGGCAGGGGACATAAGTTCTACCGGCAGGTTTCCTAAACCCTTTGGAGATTTACTCTTTAATGATTGTGTGAATGCCTATAAAGAACAGGTAAAAGGACTTGTGGCAGGCGGAGTGGATTTGATAGTGATAGAAACTATGATAGACATTCAAGAAGCTCGTGCCGCATTGCTTGCGGTAAAAGAAACCTGTGGCCTTCCAGTTATCGTCAGTATGACTTTTGACAAGGACAAAAGAACTGTCACAGGAACAGATCCCATAACAGCTTTGATAACGCTACAGGCAATGGGCGCGGATAGTGTGGGATGCAACTGCTCTACTGGACCTAAAGAAATGCTGGATATCATTAAACTTATGAAACCTTATGCTAAAGTACCACTTATGGCAAAGCCAAATGCTGGTTTACCAAAGCTGGTACAGGGCAAAACTATTTTTGAAATGGAAGTAGAAGAGTTTGCGGCATATACAAAAGCTTTTGTCAAAGCAGGAGTAAATCTTTTTGGCGGTTGTTGTGGCACCACGCCTGAGTTCATAACGCAAGTAGCAAAGAACCTTAAAGGCACGACGGCAAAACAAATAAAACCAGTGCGTTTTAGCGCTGTGACTTCTTCGAGAAAAACCGTGTTTATTGGAAATGGCGAACCGGTTTGCATTATAGGAGAAAGAATAAATCCGACAGGGAAGAAACTACTGCAAGAAGAGTTAAAGGCAGGTACCTTTTCAGAAGTCAGGCGTTTTGCAGCTGAACAATATGAAAAAGGCGCCGCCTTACTGGATGTAAATGTAGGCATGCCAGGAGTTATAGAAAAAGATAAAATGGTAGAGGTGATAGAATTATTAAGCAATATAAGTGAAGCTCCTTTATGCGTGGACTCTTCTTCTCCTGAGGTGATTGAAACAGCGCTAAGAATATATCCAGGACGAGCATTGCTAAACTCAATTTCTGGAGAACACCTTAAATTAAAAAAATTATTACCTGTCGCTGCAAAATACGGTGCTATGTTTATTTTGTTACCTTTAGATGATAAAGGAATACCAGCAAAGGCAGTTCAAAGATATAAAATAGTGGAAAAAGTAATCAAAGCCGCAAAAACATATGGTTATACAACGCAGGATATCGCAGTGGATGGTCTGGTTATGACTGTTTCGGCAGACCAAAAAGCGGCAAACGAAACTTTAATACTGATTGAAAAAGTCTCAAAAGGACTTGGGGCGCAGACAGTCTGTGGTTTGTCAAATGTCTCATTTGGACTACCTGAAAGAGGATTGATAAACGCGGCTTTCTTGGCAATGGCTATAAAAAGAGGCCTGACAATGGCGATAGCCAATCCAGCTGCGGATTTAATAACGACCACTAAAGCCGCTTTTGAGGTTTTATCTGGAAAAGATAAGAACAGTGCGGCGTATATTAAAAAGTTTTCAAATGTAGGTGCTAAAGTTGTCACCCCAAATCCGAAAATTGGAACTCTTTCTATCTCAGATAAAATATTTTCCACCATTATTAAAGGCGACAGGGATAATATAAATCGTTATGTAGAAGAAGCACTGGCAGGAAAGACACCCGCGTCACAGATTGTGGATGAAATGCTTATCCCGGCAATATCAAAAGTCGGAGACCTTTACGAACAAAAAAAATATTTTTTACCTCAATTGATACAAAGTGCCGAAACTATGAAGCTGGCTTTTGCGAAAGTGGAGCCATTTTTAAAGAAGCAGAAGGGGAAAGCGGCAACTGAAAAGAAAGCCATTGTCCTTGCCACCGTAAAAGGTGATATTCACGATATTGGGAAAAACATAGTGGCACTTATGCTGAGAAATTACGGGTTTAAAGTTTATGATTTGGGAAAAGATGTACACGAAGAAGCAATAATTAAAAAAGCCAAAGAAACCGGAGCCGAAATCGTGGGCCTGTCAGCTCTAATGACCACGACTATGATAGAAATGGAAAAAGTCATTAAGCTTGCCAAGAAAGAAGGCCTAAAATGTAAATTTATGATAGGCGGGGCAGTGGTAAATCAGGGCTATGCAGATGAAATTGGTGCTGATGCTTACTCAAAAGATGCCTACGAGGCCGTAAAAATCGTAAAGAAGCTATCGGATAAACACTGATAAACGGCTCCGTTTATGATCGACTGATACCTAGGGATTGTGCCTGCCATAGGGGTAAATTTGTCTTGGAATGTACCTTTTAGGGATAGTAATCTCACAATGGGGGACAAGTCCAAGGAACAAGGCAAAGACAATTTAAAATAGACACTTTGTGGAGAACTTCTTCTTTTAAGGAATATCCTTTAAAATAGTAAATTTGCCAAAATAGATAAATACAGACATCTAAACACAACCCAAATATCAACTTCAACCAAAACATTAACAAAACTATTATTCCTATTTGATAAAAGTTAAATATCACACATTTAACAGGATAACCAGCGAACATAGTTACTCACAATTTATTAACATCCTAGTTAACATAAGATACATTATACGAAGTTGTTTAATGGGTTTTGAGGGGGCTTATAAAGGACTTGTATTGTGGATATATTGTGGAGATCTTTTATTTCCTGAGGTTTTTATTTATATTTTATTGTTGTGAGAAGTTTTGTTTAATTTCCTGAGGGTTTACCCGATAGGTATGTTCCCCCAGAGATTGTCTGTTAGTTGACCTAAAACGGCCTGCAAAGGACTTAAATTACCGTTTTTGGTGGCTTCCTGTATGACCTAAGGAGCCACTACTTATCCTTGCCGTGGCACTTTTTAATCCGTTTGCTGGCTATGAGATAGCCAACCTATAAATCAAATTTCTTCCACTCGGATCAAAAAGTGACTACTTATCCTTCCCGTGACACTTTTTAATCCGTTTGCTGGCTATGAGATAGCCAGCCTATAAATCAAATTTCTTCCACTCGGATCAAAAAGTGACTAATTATCCTTTCCGTGACACTTTTTAATCCGTTTGCTGGCTATGAGATAGCCAGCCTATAAATCAAACTTCTTCCTATCGGATCAAAA
>CAILUR010000255.1 GCA_903837445.1 uncultured bacterium
AATAAATCAACTTGAAAAACAGAAAATAGATGTAAAGGCATATAATAAATATAATGAAAAATTTGAAATATTTTTATGGTTAGGCTTCCTGTGTCTGGTGGTGGCTTTGGTGTTGGAAATTTTTGTTTGGGTGCGGGTATTAGTTTAAGAAGTGAGTTTGGTTTAGGGAAGAAAAAATTGATAAAGGCAAAGGGGAATAAATGAATTTTGGAAATCCTAAAGCTTTATGGTGCCTATGGTTTATAGTCCCTCTTTTTATTTATTTTGCCTGGCGGATATATGGCATAGTCAAAACCTACAATAAATTTACTAATGTTAAAACCCGCGACCGGATATTTGTGACTGTGTCGCCAGTAAAAACTATTATTAAATACTCTTTATATTTTTTAGCTTTTGTATTTTTTGTTATTGCCTTGGCAAGGCCTCAGGGCAAACCGCTGAATGATGAGAGGGAGTTTTCGGGGATTGATATTATGGTAGTGGCGGATGTGTCTTCCAGTATGGGGGCGCTGGATTTGAAACCTGACCGTATGACTGTAGTAAAAGATGGGTTAAAAAGGTTTGCTGATTCTTTGTCTGGGGACAGGATTGGTATGATATGTTTTGCAGGTATTAATTTTATCCAGTGTCCGCTCACTGTGGACTATGAGGCTTTTGATCTCATAGCGGATAATATTTATCCTGGTATGCTTGCCAAAGACGGGACTTCTATTGGGGATGCTATAGAATATGGGATTAAACGACTTTTAGAAAAAGGCGAAAAATCCAGAATTATGATTCTCATAAGCGATGGGGAAAATATGTACGGGGAAAATCCAATAACCGCAGCTAAAGCCGCTGCTAAAGAGAATATAAGGATTTATACCATAGGCGTAGGCACTTTGCAGGGTGGTAAAATTCCCGATGGCTATGATGCTTGGGGCAGACCATTTTTTAAAATATACAATGGGCAGGAAGTGGTTACGAAACTGGACGATGCTGAGTTGAAACAGGTCGCAGGACTCACAGGCGCAAAATACTACAGAGTGACAGATGCAAATGCTTTTGCAGGCATAAATGCTGATATTGGAAATCTGGAAAAAAATAAATCAAAAGAAAAACAGCAAAGAAGGTTTGAAGAAAATTATTGGTATTTTTTGATAGTGGGGCTTTTGTGTTTTGTCTTGTCACTGGCAGTCTCTGTAAATAAAAATAGATTTTAGGGCAAACCTTAAAAACTATTTTATCAACATCCAAAGTGCCACTAAAACCTGCACTCCAGCGAAAAACCTGTCTAAAAACTTTCTGTCCACTTTTACGGATAACTTAGAGCCAATCAGCGCTCCAAAAAAAACTACCACTGATAAAATCAAACATAACTTCCAGTCAATATGTCCTGATAAAGCGTGGCCTGTGACGCCTGTGAGGGCGGTCAGGACTATCATAGCAGAAGAAGTGGCGACTGCTACTTTTATGGGGACTCCAAAAATCAAAGTCATAAGAGGGACTTTCGCAAAACCCCCACCTATACCTATAATACTGGAAACGAACCCCGCGGCAAAAGAAATCGGAATGCCAAACCACAAGTTTATATAGTAAACAGTGCCGTGCTTTTCTCGGTGTAAAAAGCCGGATTTTTTATTTTTATCGGAAGGGGGTTTAGTTTTTGGAAAAAACATAAGGGCTGCCGAAAGTAGCATTATGACTGCGAAAACGATTTGTAATGTTTTTGCCTGAAACAAGTTGGAATTATAACTGCCAATATAAGCGCCAAGCATAGTCACTGGTTCTAAAAGAAAAAATATCCGCCAGTCAATTAATTTATTAGAGTGATAGATTACTGCCGCTGTCAGACTCATAACCAGCATAATGGCAAGGGAAGTGGCTACTGCCGAATGAAAAGGGAGATTGGCTTGAAGGAGCAAAGGCACATATAAGACGCCACCCCCGAGCCCGAGCATAGAAAATAAGATAGAGACGGTAAAAATTGAAAATAAAAGTAAAGGCGTCATTTATTTATATAAGCCGTTAAAATCATTCGCCCGAATTTTAAATAATTCGGCGAACATTTTTGTGGAGTCTTTTAAAAAGTTTACTTTTGTGGCAGGAGAGTCAAACCAGTCCACGGGAGTTTCTTTTATTTTGTAGCCCAGCTTGTGAGCTATGTATAAAACTTCCACATCAAAACCAAAGCCAGGTATAGTCTGGCGCTTAAAAATACTTTCTAAAGTTTCGCGTTTGAAACTTTTGAAACCGCATTGGGTATCGTGTATGGGCAGTCCTGTGACAAGGCGCATAAGCAGATTAAAAACTTTACCGCCAAACTCTCTGAAAAAAGGCTGGGCTAATTTTACAGCCGCACCTTTTATATCTCTGGAAGCGATTACTATGTCGGCACCACTTTCGTGGAGCGGAGCAAAAGTATCAAAAAATTCTATAGGGGTGGACAGGTCAGCATCGGTGAAAAGCGCGATATCTTTTTTTGCATTCAGCATACCAGTTTTTATGCAATACCCTTTGCCACGGTTGGGGCTGTGAGTGAGCACGCGAAGATTGAGGTCTTTAAAAGTTTCGGCGACTCCTGCGGTCTTGTCTGTACTCCCATCATTTACCACGATAATTTCATAATCATACTGGCGGGCAGTCACATAAGTTTTAATTTTTTCCAAAGTGGCAGGCAAGCGTTGTTCTTCGTTGTAAGCGGGTATGATAATAGAAATTGAGTACATGCCAACTCCTTAATAGAATTAAAGTTATTAAAATAATAAAAGTATTATAATTGTAAAAACTGAAAAGGTAAAGGCAAAAAGTTTGGAAAACAGTAGCTTTATTTAAGCCACAAAAACAGGCTATTTCCCAAGCAAAGGCTAAATATAGGGATAAATGGCAAATACCACAAGATATGGTATATATTTACCTAAAAAACCCCTTGACATAACTATATTTTGTCCTTATAATTCCTTTCCTAAAAAGAAATGAGTTGACGATAAGCATAAATCATATAAGTTAGCATATATCAAATTTCAGGAGAAGACCATGGACACGAAAAAACTTATTGACCCCGTACTTTCTGAGAACGCGCGGACAGTTTTAAATCGCAGATATTTTGGAAAAGATGAAAAGGGGAATGCCGCCGAGGACGCAAAGGGAATGTTTTTTAGAGTTGCCAAAAACATCGCTTCTGCTGACCTTCTATATGATAAGAAAGCGGACTTGGATAAAACCATACTGGAGTTTTATGACCTTATGGCTAACCTGGAGTTTCTACCAAACTCGCCTACCCTTATGAATGCGGGCAGAGATATGCAACAATTGGCCGCCTGTTTTGTTTTGCCGATTGAGGACTCCATAGAAGATATTTTTAACGCTGTAAAATATGCCGCGCTCATACACAAAAGCGGCGGCGGCACTGGTTTTTCTTTTTCCAGATTGCGTCCAAACCGTGACAAAGTAAAAACTACCAATGGCGTGTCTTCAGGGCCAGTGTCTTTTATGAAAGTTTTCAATGCCGCAACAGAGGCCATAAAACAAGGGGGCACCAGGCGCGGTGCCAATATGGGAATTCTTCGCGTAGACCATCCGGATGTCAGAGAGTTTATTACTTGTAAAACGGATAATGCGGATATAACAAATTTTAATATTTCTGTGGCTATCACAGAACGGTTTATGCAGGCTGTAAAAAATGGGAGCAAGTATGACCTGATAAATCCAAGGGATGGAAAAGTTTTTGGGCAGGAAGACGCACGAGAAATTTTTGAAATGATTGTAGATAATTCCTGGAAAAACGGCGACCCTGGAATAATTTTTATAGATGCGATAAACAAAGATAATCCAACACCACACATTGGCGCTATAGAGTCCACCAATCCTTGTGGCGAACAACCCCTGCTTCCTTATGAAGCTTGCAATTTGGGTTCTATAAATTTGGCGATTATGATTACCAAAGATAAAAAAGTGGATTATCAGCGGATAAAAGAAGTGACGCATAAAGCTGTGCATTTTCTTGACAATGTCATAGATATGAGTCGCTATCCGCTGGACCTGATAGATAAAATGGTTCGCGCGAATAGGAAAATAGGCCTTGGAATAATGGGCTGGGCAGATATGCTTATAGAACTCGGGCTCAGTTATAAT
>CAILUR010000256.1 GCA_903837445.1 uncultured bacterium
GGAACTCTTCCACCATTTTCTCAGAGGCCATTATTTTAGCCTCAAATCCAGCTTTTTTCTCGACGATAATGGTTTTTTCAGCATCTGTAGCTATCAAAGCTTCGTGAGTTTTTTTGATCCCCGCATGTAACAAAGCTTCTTCCTCTTCTCTTTGTTTCGCGCGTTCACTGTCTTTCACTATTTCAACATACTGCTCGTGATAATCTTGCGAAAGCATTTCAATCTCGCGCTCCACTTCAGCTAAACGCCCAGCCTGAATCCCGCGTTCTTCCACTATGGATAAGAACTTCTGTCTTGCCATAAGGACTTCATTTATTATTTCGCTCATTTCTCTTTCACGACTTAAAAAACCAGCACCGTTGTCGCCTTCGCCTTTGCGATATGTCGCAAAGTTTGAAAGCAGCTCGCCATTAAGCGTTAGGAGAAAATACTGTTCTTCTTTTTTTTCAAAAGCGAAGACTTCCATAGCTTTTTCTATATCTGCCACCATATAAATATTATGAAAAAGCAACTTCAAAGCTTTGTTCTCGGCATTCACACTGATTGTGTTAGGCAAGTAGGCAAGGATATTGGAATGTTGTAGATACGCTGACCATTTTAACAGAATTCCATTAAAATCCAGATCATAGCCGGTATTTAAAAAGCTGATTTCACCTTTTGAGGTCTCGTATGTTTTAAAAATATCTTTAATTATAGAGTCGTTTCTTACAATCACCGTCTGAAGGATATCGGCGAGAGTCTTTTCAACAGCTGTTTCATAACGCTTGTCCACAGTAATTATATTACCTGCGACATCTATTATATTCTTTTTATCGTCTTCAGCGAGTCCGTTTTTATAATCAGTCAGGACTTTTTTAACTATTTCTCCGTACCCTTCAAACTTTTCGTGTAGTTCTTTTAAAAAATTATGTCTAGAATCCATTTTGCTTATGCTCAAATCAAGTTCCTTGATAATACTATCGAGGACTTCAAGGGCTGTTTTCATTTTGAGTTTTTCTTTCAGCAAGCCTTCTTCTCTTTCTTTGAGTCCCTTAATGCCTTCTTCTTTGATTTCCTTACTCTGTTTAATTTTTCCAAGTTCTGAAGCCGCGTTGTTAAGTTTTGCTTCAACTTCTTTTTTTTCTTTTAAGAGTTCTTCAAGTTTCCCTTCCAGATTCTTTATATTGGTCTCTTCTTGGACAAGATTAGTTTTAAAACCTGCGGCCTCTTCCTGTGCCATTTCCAAAAGTATGCGTTTATCATCCATTCCTTTTTTGGATGTCTCAAAAGCAGTCCCCACATCCGTTACTTCCAAGGACAAGGTTTTAAATTTTTCTTCTTCGCCTTTTATTAGTTCGCCTTTCGCGTCTTTGATTTTATTTTTTCCAGCGATATCCAGTTTCAAGCTTTCTAATTTTCCAACATTTTCCACATTTTCAGTTTTCAATTGTGCGATGCGGTTACTCGCATCCACTATTCTGACTGACAAATAGTTTAAATTATCTTCAAGTCTTTTTATTTCCTGTTCTTTAATAAGCCAGGCTTCGCGTTTGGCAGTTACATCTCTTTCTATTTCCACTTCTTTAATACGCATTCCTGCATAGTTGAACTCTGTTTTTTGCAGTCCAGCATTTTCCGCTTCTATTTTTCTGTTCAGGTCTTCATTTTCGCCCTGAAGTTTATTAAACTCGGCGGTCTTTTCTTTAATATCTTTCATAAAATGCTTTATAGCCATTTCATCATATTCGGATTTTAAGACTTTGTATTTTTCTGCCCGTTTTGCTTGCCTTTCTAAACTGGACATTTGTCGTTTTACTTCCGACAGGATATCGTTTATCCTCAGCATGCTTTCTTCAGTAGATTCGAGTTTTCTTATGGCTTCGTCGCGGCGTGTAATATATTTGGTAATCCCAGCGGCTTCTTCAAATATTTCCCGTCTTTGACTGGGTTTAGCATTTATTATTTTATCTACTTCACCTTGGCTAATAATGGAATAAGTATCCAAGCCCAGTCCAGTATCCATAAACATTTCGTTTATATCTTTTAAGCGCACAGGATTATCATTTATCATATATTCGCTGTCGCCTGAGCGGTATAATTTACGGGTTATTTTTATTTCGTTATATGGCAGGTCAAATGATTTGTCTTCGTTGTCTAAAATTAGAGACACTTCGGAAAGCCCGAGAGTTTTCCTCGTATCGGAGCCAGCAAAAATAATATCTTCCATTTTTCCGCCACGCAGGGACTTTGCACTCTGCTCTCCCATGACCCAGCGAATAGCATCTACTATATTACTTTTTCCGGACCCGTTTGGGCCTACAACTATAGTAATTCCTTTTCCGAACTCTAACACAGTACGGTCGGCAAAGGACTTAAACCCGAATAGTTGAAGTTCTTTTAATCTCAAGTAAGGTCTCCGTTTAAATAGTTTTTGAAAAATCCTTGCAAGCATCTTCCATTAGTTTAAAATAAGCTTCGTCCAATTGCGGATGTATCGGTACATTTAAAACTTCCTTTACGGCAATATCTACCTCTGGCACAATGACTTTCCTTTTTAAAAGCTTTTTATATAAAGGTTGTTCGTGCACAGCGATAGGATAAAAGATTTTGCATCCAATTCCTTTGTCTGTCAAGTACTTTAAAAGATTATCTCTCAACCCATTTTTTACTCTAAGGGCAAACTGGTGATAAATATGATAATTTCCTTCGCGCTCGGCCGGCATGACTAGCCAATTATATCCACCGAGAATCCTTTTTAACTTATCCGCATTGGCTCTTCTGATTTCATTAAAGTTGTCTATTTTTTTTAATTGTTCCAGCCCGATAGCTGCCTCAATATCCGTCATTCTATAATTGTAGCCAAGCATAGTATGAAAATATTGCTGTTCCATACCGTGATTTATAAAAACTCTCATTTTAGCATCCGCTTTGCTGTCATCGGTGGTAACACCTCCGCCTTCACCAGTAGCCATATTCTTGGTGGCATAAAAACTAAAAGAACCAGCATCGGATAGTCCGCCTGCCTTTTTGCCTTTATATTTTGCACCATGCGCCTGCGCAGCATCTTCTATCACTACAAGCTTATATTTTTTAGCAAGAGCATTTATGGTGTCCATATCACAGGTCTGCCCGTAAAGATGTACTACCATTATTGCTTTAATTCTATGAAAAATATCTTTTTTCAATAATTTTTCTACCGCCACAGGCGATATGTTAAAAGTATCCGCATCAATATCAGCAAAAATCGGTTCAGCTCCGGCATATAAAATAGAATTTGCAGTGGCTATGAAAGTAAAAGCAGTAGTGATTACCTGATCGCCTTTACCTATGCCAAAAGCGAACAAAGCCGCGTGTAAAGAAGTAGTCCCAGAAGAAGTCATAAGCGCGTGTGTTGTCCCTATGTATGTCGCAAAGTTTTTTTCAAATTCTTTCACTTTGGGACCCGAAGCAATTATGCCCGAATCCAACACTTTCATTACAGCATCTTTTTCTTCCTGTCCTAACCAAGGTTTTGAAATCGGTATCATTTTCTTGCCTCCATACCATAAAGATAGATTCCTGCTTTATCTGCTGCTTTTATGGTGTTTTCCCCATCCATAATAAAAGTTCTCGCCGCATCATATATTATTCCTCTTCCGTTATATTTTTTAATAAGGGCAATTGTCTTGAGTCCAATTACAGGCACATCAAACCGCATATCCACTCGTGAAGCTTTAGCTACGATAAACCCCTTGCCAGCTATAGTGGCGCCTCTTTCTATGCACCTATCAGTGCCTTCTTGAGCTTCCGCCGCCGCGACTATTCCATTTTTAATAACTACAGTCTGTCCAATATCTGTTTTTGCTAAAGCGCGTGCCATAGTTATAGCGAAAAAAGCTTCTTTTCGTTCTTTTTTCGAAGGGGCATTCCTGCCTGCGGCCCCTTTGGGCGCAAGCGTTTCTTCCATTAAGTAAGTACTCGGTAAAACTTTTGCTCCAAGTTTTTCTATTTCTTTAATTATAAGTCCAAAAAGAGAAGCCGCTCTTTTATCTTTCAACCCTGCCAAAATAGAAATTCCATAAAAATCAAATTTCAACTCGGTAAACAGGCGTGTGTGTTTCACATCTCCAAGCATTATGACCGCTTTCACCTTTTCTTGTTTTAAAAAGTTTCTAATCCCACCTATTTTTCCGATATTAAACCAGACGGTCTTAAAACCAAAATCCTGTATGTTCTTATCTGCATCGTTTTCTATCGCCACGACAATTATATTTTCTTTTTGCGCTACTGCAGTTTTTAAAAAACTTATAGGAAGTTCTCCGCCGCCTGCAATTAGTGCAATGACATTTTTTTTCACCGTATTGTCCCGCGTTTGCTGTTCTGCATAAATTCAATAAAGTAATTTTTCTCTTCAGAGTCAGGAAGCTCGTTTTTTATTTTTTTCAGTGCTTCCACAAGGGTGAGGCGACTTCTAAAGAAAATCTTGTAAATAGAGTCCAGTTGCGCAAGTTTTTCTTTTGTAAACCCTCGCCTTTTAAGACCTACTTTATTGAGCCCAAAACAACGCGCGGGCTCGCCAGAGACCATAACATAAGGAGGCACATCCTGACTAAGTTTGCTGCCGCCGCCTATCATGGACTGCCCGCCTATGCGCACATTTTGATGTATGGTGGTCATTCCACTTATAAAAGCAAAATCATCCACCGTCACATGCCCTGACATAGCTACTGCATTTACCATAATCACATTATTCCCGATAACGCAGTCGTGCCCCACATGTGCGGCTGTCATAATAAAATTATTATCTCCAATCACCGTGGCTATCCCCTCTCCAGTTGCTTTATGAATAGTGACATATTCCCTTATGACATTATTATTTCCAATTTTTACAAAAGACCTTTCTCCTTTGTATTTTAAATCCTGCGCCGGATTGGCGATAAGAGTTCCTTCACCGATAAAATTATTATTTCCAAGGCGTGCCCCATCAAGCAAGTGCACCCGCTGTGCTAAAACGCAATTGTCTCCTACTACAACATCCTCATCTATAATTGAAAATGCTCCAATTTTTATATTGGCACCCAAGTGCGCTTTGGGACTTATTATAGCTGTTGAATGAATCACAGAAGCTCCTGAAATCATAATTATTTATCCGCTATCATAGCCATCATATCCGCTTCCGCCACTTTATCTTCTCCCACAAAAGCATCCCCGTGCATTTTCGCGATTTTACCTTTGAACTTATCCATTTTCACTTCAAATCTCAGTGTATCTCCTGGCACTACCAGATTACGAAACTTTACATTGTCAATCGTCATAAAATATACCACTTTGCCTTTATTATCTGTCATATTATAAAGCGCTAAAATTCCAGCAGTCTGCGCCATGGCTTCAACTATAAGGACTCCTGGCATAACAGGTTTTCCTGGGAAATGTCCTTGGAAAAACCATTCATTTATAGTGACATTTTTAATCGCTTTTATTGACTCCATTCCGTTAATTTCAAGCACCTTGTCCACAAGTAAAAACGGAAATCTATGTGGAAGTAATTCCTGAATTTTTACCACATCAAGCAACATAGTAGGCCTCCTGAATAATTTTTTTAGCCATTTCAATATTTTGAGTATGTCCTGTCTTGACCGCTATCACTATAAAGTTCAACTCGCCTTCAAGAAAACCAAAATCTCCCAACAAATCTAAAACTTTATGTCTGGTCACTTCGTTTTTAAAACGGAGCTTTGTATTCACCGGCTTCGCTTTATCAAACAAAATTGCGCTTCGTAAATCAGCGCCTTTTATCAATCCATTTTTAATTAGCTCGTCAAGTTCCTCTTTAAAGCCGAAAGTTCTTGCCGGAGCAATTTCTTTTTCAAAAGAGTTCCCCTTCATTTCAAAAAAACATTCTTCAGGAAGAAGTCCTTTGCCAGAAAAGTCCGTAAAAAAATTTATCCTATATCCTGCGAACGGAATTGCCGCTATATATTTTCCATTATATTTCAAAACAATAGTTTTCTTGAGCAAAAGCTGTTTTCTTTTTTTCTCAAGCACTTTTATGCCGGCTTTTTTAAGCGCTTTAACATATTCCAAGGCACTGCCGTCAAATATCGGGGGCTCGTTTCCTTCAAGTTCAATCACCGCATTGTCTATTCCCATACCACGCAAAGCCGAAAGCATATGTTCCACAGTATATATTTCACTTTTCCCATAACGAATAGAGGTGCCCCTCTGCGTATCAAAGACAAGATCCAAAGAAAGTTTATATTCTTCCTTATTATTTCTAATAGTAATTCCATTTCCTGCGGGAGCTGAATGGAAGGTTACTTTTACATTTTGGCCTTTGTGGAGGCCTTTCCCTGCTAAAGAAACACTTTTATTTAGAGTGCGCTGAAAGTTCATAGTCTTATTTATTCTTTTCTTCCAGATTTTTTACCCTGCCAAAAAGTTCGGCAAGTTTCATCATATATGCCTCGGCACGCCTTTGTTCTGTAAGAGGTCTCGCTGGAGTCCCTGTCAAAACAGCGCCGTTTGGAACATCCTTTGTCACTCCTGCCTGTGCGCCGATCATAACCTTATCGCCCAGTTCTACATGGTCCACGATCCCCACCTGCCCGCCTATGACACACCCGGCGCCTATCTTGGTGCTTCCTGAGATACCTGTCTGCGATACAATTATGGTCCCAGGACCTATGGTCACATTGTGCGCTATCATTACAAGATTATCAATTTTAACCATATCTGAAATAATAGTAGTACCAAAGGCCGCTTTATCAATCGTGCAGTTGGCTCCAATTTCTACAGAGTTGCCGATTTTCACTTTGCCTATCTGTGGCACTTTTATTATTTTACCTTCATCTTCCACAAAGCCAAATCCATCCGCACCTATCGAAGCGCCAGCATGAATTATAGTATTGTTTCCTATTTCGGTATTTTCATATATTACTACATTGGGATATATGATGGTATTTTCTCCGATTTTCACATTTGCCCCTACAAAAACACCAGGATACAAATATGTGCCAGTTCCGAGTTGGACATTGTCCCCTATAAAAACAAAATCGCTTATATGGACCTTTTCTCCACGAATAAGATTTTTGCCCAACGAGGCTTTTTGTGCGGTAAATTCCAAGGAAGGAAGCGCAGGATAAAATAAGTTTATGGTTTTAGCATACGCCACTTTTGCGCTTTTGACTTTTATTATTGTTTTGCCTTCAATAATATCTACACTGTCTGAAATAATAACTTTAGCGGCGGAGCTTTGTGCCTCCGCCGTGTTTTTTGCTTTTAATATGAAACTGATATCCGTAGTTTTAGCGTTTTTTAGCTCATTGATGCCCGACACCACCATAGCGGCATTTCCGCTAACGACTGTGCCTCCGAGTAAGACCGCTATCTCCGAAGTTTTGATTTCCATTTATTAATTACTGCTCGTTAATTTTTTTGATAACAAGAAAAGTAATATCTTCGCCGCCTGAAATAAGTGCACTCTTCTCAAAAACAAGGTCGTATTTTTTATCTTTGGCGACTTTCTGAATTATTGCTCTGATCTCTTCCACTATGTTCGCAGTCATATCTTTTTCTTCCTGCGCTATGGCTTGTGTGGTTTCCTGAGTATCTGCCTGTAGTTTTGTAAGTTTGGTCTGCAGTTCCTCTTCCATGTTTTTCTTTTCATCCTTGCTCATGGTTGTTTTTTGTTTGTCATATGTATCCGCCAACTTCTGCAGTTCTTTCTTTTTCTCTTCAAGCCTTTTTTTCTCTTTCCCAAGTTTTTCTTCAAGTTTTGTTTTGGCTTTTTTTGTCCCATCATAGCCATTAAAAACTTTTTCAATATCCACTGAAGCTACCGTTACAGGTTCCGCCATAACCATTGTAACTCCAAGCACGAACAAGAACATTACTAAAAGACTTAAAAACTTTTTCATAATAATACCTCCTGTGTATTTTAGAATATATTGCCTATGTTAAAATGTATTTTTCCGCCATTCACTCTTTTGCCCGGGTCAAGCGCATAACCCCAATCAAGCCTTATCATCATTACCGTGCCAGGAATTGTAAATCTCACGCCTGCGCCAGCGCTTGGATAAAGATATGGATTTTGCCAGTCCACATCTTTTACACTTTTCCACGAGTTACCGCTATCATAAAAAGTAACAAGCGACAAAACTCTATCTATTAGCCTTAATTTATATTCAATGTTTGTGACTATAGTAAAGTTTCCACCTTCTGCGGGTCCAAGACCTCTTTCTTCATACCCTCTCACGGTATCTGTGCCACCGCAATAAAATTTCTCGGTAAGTGGTACATTGGAGTCACCATAATGTTGCCAATTATACCCCCAAGCATTTCCTACTTTTATATGAAAGCCCAAAACAAATTTCCAAAAACTCGGAACGAAAACTCTTCCATCCCAAAGCGCTTTTATATAATTAGAATCTCCTCCAAGAATACCACCGGCAAGCTGCATAGAAAGATTTTGATAAATTCCACGACCTGGATCAAAGACATCGTCTCTGGTATCAAAAACATACATAGGGGTAATACTGCTTACCTGCGATTCTGGTTTTGTAATGTATGGTTTGAGGGCATCTGTGACATTTAAATATTTATCTTTTTCATATTGATATGTAAGATAAACTTTATGTTCATCTGTAAGGCGTCGCCCACCGCCTAAACTGAAACCATAGCTGTCCAATTCATAGCCTTGATTATTGTAGCCCTGTTGTTTATTGGTGTTCCAAATACTAGTATCTAAAGAAGTGGGAGTATCGAACAACCACGGATCTTTATATCCCAATTGCCAGCTTTGTTTCTGGTTTCCCACCTGCACATCTGCGCTAAACACTTTTCCTTCGCCGAAAAGGTTGTTTTGTGCGAGCTGCACATAGCCTACGAGGCCTTCTACCGAACTATAACCCGCGCCAAGACTTATCGTGCCTGTCTTTCTTTCTTTGACCTCAAACACTATATTAAGTTTGTCTATATCCACCTGTTCAGTATCCAGGACAATTCCATCAAAGAAACCAAGATTATAAAGGTTCTCTTGGGATTTCCGAATTTTATTACTATCAAAGGCTTCCCCTTCCACCACTTTTAATTCTCGAAGTATTACTTTGTCTTTCGTGACATAATTTCCTCTTATTTTTATCTTGTTAACATATGCCACAGTACCTTCTTCAATATTTAGATTAATTGCCACTTCCCCTGCTTCATCATCAAAATCATAGGCATCTTTCGACTGCGCAAAAATATATCCTTTCTCGGAATACATAGCACGAATTGTATTCAAATCGTTTTCAAACTGGGTCTTGTTAAAGATTTTTGTTTCTTTACTTTCAAATCTGTTCTTAATTTCATCTTCAGTAAATATTTTTTCTCCATCAATTCTCATCCTTTTGCTACATTATATACTCAAGTTTTGTCATGAGTA
>CAILUR010000257.1 GCA_903837445.1 uncultured bacterium
AAGTTCCAAGATAAGACTACAAGTTCCAAGATAAGACTACAAGTTCCAAGATAAGACTACAAGTTCCAAGATAAGACTACAAGTTCCAAGATACAAGATACAAGAAAATAAAATACGAAATTTTAAAATATCAGGAGGTAGTAAATTATGGCAAAGCAGTTATTGTTTGGAGAAGAGGCAAGACGGGCTCTTCAAAGAGGCGTAGATAAGATAGCCAATACAGTGAAAGTGACGCTGGGGCCACGGGGCAGAAATGTAGTGTTGGATAAGAAATATGGTTCTCCGACTATTATCAATGACGGAGTTACTATCGCGAAAGAAATAGAATTGGAAGACCCCTTTGAAAATATGGGAGCTCAGCTTGTAAAAGAAGTGGCGTCAAAGACCTCGGATGTGGCAGGCGATGGCACTACTACTGCGACTGTGTTAGCACAGGCAATTTACACAGAAGGCATAAAAAACATTACCGCTGGGTCAAACCCAATGCCGGTAAAGCGTGGTATTGAAATGGCAGTAGCGGCTGTGGTAGAAGAGCTTAAAAAAATATCAAAGCCGATAAAAGGCAAAAACGAAATAGCTCAGGTGGCTACCATTTCTGCAAATAACGACAAAGAAATTGGTATGATTATCGCAGATGCTATGGACAAAGTAGGCAAAGACGGAGTTATTACAGTAGAAGAAGCAAAAGGAATAGAGACCACAAAAGATATCGTGGAAGGAATGCAGTTTGACCAAGGTTATATCTCGCCATATTTTGCAACTAATATGGACAAAATGATAGCCGACATTGTGGATCCTTTTATTCTTATTTATGATAAAAAAATAACCAATATGAAAGACCTGCTTCCTGTACTGGAAAAAGTGGTACAACAGGGGAAACCTATTGTGATTATTGCCGAGGACATTGAGGGCGAGGCACTTGCCACTCTCGTAGTAAATAAAATCCGCGGAACCATTACTTGCGCGGCAGTCAAGGCCCCTGGCTTTGGCGACAGGCGTAAAGCTATGCTTGAAGATATAGCGATACTCACTGGCGGAAAAGTAATCAGCGAAGAGCTTGGCTTGAAACTTGAAAAAGCTACCATTGCAGATTTGGGACGCGCCAAGAGAATGACTATTGATAAAGAAAATACCACAATCGTAGACGGCGCTGGAGACAAAAAATTAATTGATTCCAGAATTGCCCAGATAAAAGCTCAGATAGAAGAGACCAAGTCCGACTATGACAAAGAAAAACTTCAGGAAAGGCTTGCTAAACTTTCAGGCGGAGTAGCGGTTATAAATGTAGGCGCCGCAACTGAAACTGAAATGAAGGAAAAGAAAGCCCGCGTAGAAGACGCGCTTCACGCGACTCGTGCAGCTGTAGAGGAAGGCATAGTCCCAGGCGGCGGCGTAGCTCTGCTCCGTGCGGCAGAAGTCCTCGACAATCTGAAGAACGATGACGATGAAGAAAAAGTCGGCATACGGATAATCAGAAGAGCGCTGGAACATCCTATCAGGCAGATAGCTTTTAATGCTGGGGTGGACGGTTCTATCGTGATAGACAAGATACGCAAAGAAACAGATAAAAATATGGGATATGATGCGGTAGACGGCAACTATAAAGATATGGTCAAAGCTGGCATTATTGACCCGACTAAAGTCACAAGGTCAGCTCTGCAGAATGCGGCATCTATTGCCTCGCTCTTGCTTACTACAGAGACGCTGGTCACTGATATTCCTGAAAAAGAAAAATCGGCTATGCCAGGTGGTATGGGCGGAGGAATGCCAGAGTATTGAGAAACAAACTTTAAAAAATAAAAGTTCTTTGGAAAAAAGGGCGGGTCTTAATTGACTCGCCCTTTTTCATTATACTTGAGGCAGTCCGGCAGTTGCGGTATTTTTTCAAAGCAATAAACTGGTGGAAGAATGAGCAATGGGTGGGATTAGGTGGCTGGACTTGGCTTATGCAATTAATAAGTGTAGAAGTGTCTATACATATTTGCTGAAATGATATACTGCAGAGGTGACAATCCTTGAGCAAGGGATTGCTTTGAAAAAATCCCCCAACCACCGAACTGCATAAATTTTGGGGCGCTTAAAAAAACGGCTTTGAAAATCCTTATTGAAATAATGTTATATAAATTATAAAATGTTTAAGGAATGCGAGGTTATATTTTTTGTAACATATTTTATTGCAGAGGGGCCATATGTCTATAAAGGATTATTACAGTATCTTGGGCGTGGGGAAACAGGCCACGGAAGACCAGATGAAAAGCGCTTATCGGAAACTGGCTAAACAATATCATCCAGATTTGAATCCTGGAAATAAGCAGGCGGAAGAAAAGTTTAAAGAAATAAATGAGGCATATGAGGTCTTATCCGATAAGAAAAAACGCGCACAATATGAGCAGGTAAAAGAGGCTCAGTCCAGAGGCTATGATTTTTCCAATGCCAGACAGGGCACAGGACAAAGACAGAGCTATGGTGGCAGTGGGGGCGTGGATATAAATGATATCTTATCTGGAATGTTTTCTGGTATGGGGGGCGGTGCAAAAAAAGGCAAACAAGATTTTGGGCAGTTTGAAAATATCTTTGATATGTTTTTTGATAATAATACTTCCACTGCAAGAGAGGAAGACGCTTCGCCTACCGTGGGAGATGATGTCACGGTGCGGATTGAAATCCCTTTTGCCCTGGCTATGAGTGGAGGCGAGACCATTATTAAAGTGCCACGGGATGCGGTCTGTGACCGTTGTAGTGGCACAGGCACTGAGCCCGGAGCAAAGGTGGCTACCTGCACGACTTGTGGCGGACGGGGAAAAATCCAGTATGCACAAGGTGGCTTCATAATAAACAAGACCTGCCCTCGTTGCGGTGGTCGTGGCAAAGCCAGTTCTTTAGAATGCGCAAGGTGTTCGGGAAGTGGGACAGCGCGAGAGACACAAAAGATAAGAGTGAAAGTGCCTCAGGGAGTCTTTGATGGCGCTAAAATAAAAATAAAAGCGCAGGGCGATATGCGGCCTGGTCAGCAGGGGCGTGGCTCACTCTATGTGATATTTAAAGTGGAGGATGGCGGGTATACTCGGGAAAACGATGATATTTATTACCCCCTTAAACTGACAAAGAAACAGGCGGAAAAAGGTATGGAAGTAAAAGTGCCTACCATTACAGGCGGGATAATAATGAAAGTTCCAGCAAAAACAGAAAATGGAAAATTGTTGCGGGTGAAAGGTCGTGGCGCGGTAAATATGAAGTCGGGAATTCGCGGAGATTTTTATGTGAAGGTTAAAGTAAAATAAAAAGATATTTGTTATAAATGTGGATTTGCCTTTAAAATATAGCATTTTCTGGGCTTGAAACTCTCCTAAAATAAGACAAAAACCAGCATGTTTGACGAAAAACTTAACCTATGATATAATTTAATTACTAGCAAATAAGTACGGAAATGTTAAGGGAGTGAAAAAATGGATAATAATTCTAATGAGAAGCTCGTGGGGATAGGCGCTACCTCAAAACTTAGCGGGTTGTCCGAGAGGACACTGAGGTATTGGGAAAGCTTGGGACTTATAAACCCAGTGCGTCTGCCTTTGGGACATAGAAAGTTTTCCAAGACAATGATAAAAAAAATTCTCGCCATTAAAGAGACCCTTGAAAAACATAATCTGCGCATAAATGACCTTATCACTTCTTCTGAATTTCTTCAGGATGATATCTTAAAAGATAAAGTAGAGGCGCACGAAGTTTTTGATTTGAATATAACTTTGGATTCGGAGATTTATGCTTACGCCAAAAAATCAGGAAGATTAAATCCCTTGACAGGTCTGCCAGGGCGACAGTTCATACGACAGGAAATAAATCGCCGTTTGGACCAGCCAGATGGCAAACCAGTTATGTGCTACATAGATTTGAAAGAGTTTAAATATTATAATAAACGCTATGGATATGATAAGGGCGATGTCGTTTTGAAATTTTTAGCAGTGCTCATATATGATATTTTAAAAGAAAACGGCGCGAAAGAAGAAATCGCTGGATACTTGGGCGAGGATAATTTTGTAATGCTCACTACTGCCGAACGATATAATAAAATATGTGTGGAACTTATCAAGGCGTTTGATTTGCATATCAACCAGTATTATGAAAAAGAAGATAGGGAAAAAGGTGGGATTGTGGTTTTTTCTAAAAATGGGGAAGAAATTAAAAAACCGCTTATGACACTTTCTGTGAGTGTGGTCTGGAATACAAAACGCAAAGCAGGCCATTACGCACAACTGGAAGATAAGGCAAGGGACCTAAAAGAAATAGCGCAAAAATCGCTGAAGAGTGAGTTAATCACAGATGTTCGCTCGGATTAAAAATAAATGAAAGTATAAAATATTAAACGGGCAGAGAGCCCGTTTTTTTATTTCCTGAAAAGAAACACCAAGGAGAAATGAAATGTTAAAGAAAATGGCTATATCTATTGGGTTTTGTACACTTGTGGCAACAAAAATTTTTTGTGATGAGTTGGGAGAAGTTATGGGAAATACTTTGCCGGGCTTGAGTACACAAACTCAAAACATAATAGGAAAACTGACAGCGGGTGGAATTGTATGGGGACTTATTTTTAGTAGTGTGGGCGTAGGATTTTTTATGTATGGAAAGAGAAAAGAAAATATGAAACTAATGTTTGCGGCGGCGGCACTGGTCGCATATCCCTATGTGGTGCAAGAAACTACGGCAATAATTATTGTAGGAATACTTTTAACTGGAACGGCATATTTGTTCAGAAAATAATTTTACTTAAGGGGCAGCTCAAAAAAGTCCACAAGTTTTTTTATAAACTTTTTCTCGCCACTTATGATACGCACTCCGGCGGAATACCTACCGAAAATTCTGTAAGCATTCTTTTTTGTCCAAGCCACTCTGACTTTCATAGTGAACTGAATGGGAGTCGCTTCTCCTGCTGGTACTTTAATATCAAGCGTGGTCCGTTCAGGAAAAAGATAATTGAGATTTAAGAGCATTCCTGTTTTACTCACATTGATAGTTTTCGCGCGAAAACCATCGCCGCGTTTTATCAAATGTTTTTCGTTAATGAGGTCTTGAGGATAGGCATCGAGCGTGCAGTCAATAGGCACCAACCGCGTAAGGCGTGTAGCTCTTCTTTGTTCTCGAACGGTCTTCTTCATATACACCTCCTGATAGGATGTGTTACTGAGTCCACCACTTTTAAAAATCTTCTTTGCTTTAGAACCTTGTAATACCTTACAATACAGGACACACCTTAGTACACAACACACCTTAGTACACA
>CAILUR010000258.1 GCA_903837445.1 uncultured bacterium
AAACAGGCAGAAGATGAAGTAAAACATACCAATATTACACTTTTAACAAAGAAACTATCGGATGATAATAAGTTTGAAGTGCCTGATAGCTTAGTGGATCAAGAATTGTCAAATATGTTCTATCGGTTTGAAAATTATTTAAAACAGCAGGGGCTGGATATGAAAGCCGCTGGGTTTGACTCCGAGGCAAAAGTTAAAGACTGGCTTGAAAAAAATAAAGTACAGGCAGATGAAAATGTCCGTTTGATTTATGTGCTCAGGAAAATAGCTGAAAAAGAAAATATAACAATTGCAGACGCAGATGTGGAAAAAGAAATAAGAAATATAGCAGAAGGTATGGGACAAAATCCAGAGACCTTGCTTGCGCAGGCAAAAGGGAAAGGAAATTGGGACTCTTTGAAGGCTAAATTGCTTGAAGACAAAGTAACTGATTATCTGCTCGGACAGGTAAAATGAAAGGGATTAAAAATATTGGAGGGACACGCATGGGTTTGATACCAATGGTAGTAGAACAAAGCGACAGAGGCGAAAGGGCTTATGACATATACTCCCGCCTATTAAAAGAAAGAATAATTTTCATCGGGGATGCTATTGATGATGATGTGGCAAATGTGATTATCGCCCAGCTCCTGTTTTTGGACGGAGAGTCCTCAGATAAGGAAATCTCTTTGTATATAAATAGTCCGGGCGGAGTAGTCACTGCTGGACTCGCGATATACGATACTATGCAGTATATCAAAGCACCAGTAAGTACTATATGTATAGGGCAGGCGGCAAGTATGGCGGCAGTTCTTTTGCTATCAGGAAATAAAGGAAAACGCTATGCACTACCGAACTCACGCATTTTGATTCACCAACCACTGGGCGGAGTACAGGGGCAGGCAAGCGACATAGAAATTCATACCAAAGAAATTTTGAAACTGCGGTCAAAACTGAATGCGATAATTATGAAACATACAGGGCAAACAATTAAAAAAATAGAAAAAGACACAGACAGGGATTATTTTATGTCTTCGGAAGAGGCCAAGGAATATGGCATATTGGATGAAGTGATAGTGTCAAGGAAAGCCCTGGGCGCTAAATAAGTTAAGGACTAAAAATTTTAATTTTTGGGAGAAAGAGGCAAAAATGTTAAAATGTATTTTTTGTGGAAAAACCGAAAAAGAACTGGGCGCTGGAGCTTTTATTATAGGCGACAAAGCGGATATCTGCTTTGAGTGCGTAAATGCGTTTTCTGAGACTGTTAACACTGAGCCTTTAGGTGCGGATAAAATATTTGAAAAACTACCTGTCCCCAAAGAAATAAAAAAAATTCTTGATGAGCATGTAATTTCGCAGGAACAGGCAAAAAAAGTTATAGCGGTAGCAGTGTATAATCACTATAAAAGAATCACCAATATAAAGGCAGACGCGGAAGTGGAATTACAAAAAAGTAACATTATGATGATAGGCCCCACTGGTGTGGGGAAGACGCTTCTTGCGGAAACTATGGCAAACATTCTGCATGTGCCTTTTGCTATGGCGGATGCGACCCCCCTCACAGAGGCTGGATATGTTGGTGAAGATGTAGAAAATATTCTTCTGCGATTATTGGAAAATGCGAATTTTGATGTGGCAAAAGCTGAGAAGGGAATTATCTATATAGATGAGATAGATAAAATTGCTAAAAAATCCGAGAATGTTTCAATTACCAGAGATGTCTCAGGTGAGGGCGTACAACAGGCATTACTTAAAATAATTGAAGGGACAGTTTCAAATGTACCGCCTAAGGGTGGGAGAAAACATCCATATCAGGAGTTTATTAAAATAAATACAAAAAATATTCTTTTCATATTGGGTGGTGCTTTTGTAGGGCTGGATAAGATAGTGTCCAAACGCCTCCAAAAAAAAGCATACGGCTATAAACAGGCTGAAGAAACGAAACAAGTGGATAAGTTCCAGATTCTTTCTGAAACCTTGCCCGTGGACTTGATTCGCTATGGTATGATTCCAGAGTTTATCGGCAGAGTGCCTGTGCTTACTGCACTTTCGGAGCTTAAAAAAGAAGATCTCGTGGAAATAATGGACAAGCCCAAAAATGCAATTATCAAACAATATTCAAAAATAGTTGCACTTGAGGGCGCAAAGTTTATTGTGACTCAGGAAGCCAAAGAGGCTATGGCACAACTGGCTATTGATAAAGGTGTTGGCGCCAGAGGCATAAGGTCAATAATGGAACACATAATGATGGATATAATGTATGAACTCCCATCTATGAAAAATGTAAAAGAAGTGGTCATAGACAAAGATATTGTTGAAGGA
Source organism: uncultured bacterium (assembly GCA_903837445.1). Classification (GTDB taxonomy): domain Bacteria; phylum Oederibacteriota; class PGYV01; order PGYV01; family CAILUR01; genus CAILUR01. The sequence goes on from CAILUR010000258.1 coordinate 2,302, forward strand.
AAAAAAGATAAGTTGCTGGCTATTGTCAAGAATAAAACAGCGTAGCGGTTTAATCTAAAACCGTTATGGTTTGGAAGACCGAAGTTAAATGACAGCAAACTGCCGTCGAGGAGGAAAAAATGTCCGAAAAAAACGAGAGGGTGGACAAAAATTCTTTAATAAGCAAAATGGATAAAATCCCATTATTACCACTTCGTGACCTTGTGATATTTCCTAATATGGTCATACCACTTTTTGTAGGCAGACAAAAATCTGTTAAAGCGCTTGAAGCTGCTATGGAAAAAGATAAGATAATTTTTTTAGTCGCACAAAAAAATTCAAAAGTAGATGAACCTAATAGAAATGATATTTATGAAATGGGGACGCTGTCCGAAATTTTGCAGATTTTAAAACTTCCTGATGGCGCCATAAGAGTGCTCGTAGAGGGGCTTAAAAGAATAAAAATTAAAGATTATTTACAGGATGCTCCGTACTTTGAGGTCTCTACCAGCGAAGTGGAAGAAAAAGATGATAAAGGCAAGGAGACAGAGGCCTTAAAACGCATAGTATTGGATGAGTTTGAAAACTATGTGGCACTTAATAAAAAAATTCCGCCAGAAACGATAATGTCTGTGGCGGAAATAGATCAACCAGGACGACTGGCGGATGTGATAGCGGCGCAGATAATTTTAAAACACGAGGAAAAACAGGAACTGCTTGTGATTTTGTCGGCACAGGAAAGATTAAGAAAAATCTCTATGATTTTACGCAAAGAAAATGAAATTCTTCAGATAGAAAGAAAGATAGAAGGAAAAGTAAAAAATCAGCTTGGGAAATCCCAACGCGAATACTATTTGTCAGAACAACTTAAAGTGATACAAAAAGAGCTTGGCAAGGCAGACAATTCATATAGTGAAATGCAGGATTTAAAAGATAAAATAAAAAGTTCTAAAATGGCAAAAGAAGCCGAGGAAAAGGCTTTAAAAGAAATGGCCAGACTTGAAAAAATGATGCCTATGTCGGCCGAAGCTACAGTGATAAGAACCTATCTGGATTGGCTTGTCGCCCTTCCGTGGAATTCAAAGTCTTCTGAAAAAATAGATATTGAAAAAACAAAAAAGATATTGGACGAGGACCATTACGGACTTGAAAAAGTGAAAGACAGAATAGTGGAATACCTTGCCGTAAAAAAACTTGTCGGGGACAGAATGCAGTCGCCCATACTCTGTTTAGTAGGGCCTCCTGGAGTGGGAAAAACCTCTCTGGCGAGATCTGTAGCGCGGGCTTTAGGTAAAACTTTTGTGAGGGTATCTTTGGGAGGCATAAGAGACGAAGCGGAAATTCGCGGGCACAGAAGAACATATGTGGGGGCGCTTCCTGGAAGAATAATACAGTCAATACGAAAAGCGAAAACAAAAAATCCTGTATTCTTAATGGATGAGATAGATAAAATGTCAGCTGATTTCAGAGGAGATCCAGCGGCAGCGCTTCTGGAAGTGCTTGATCCAGAGCAAAATATGACTTTTATGGATCACTATTTGGAAGTGGAATTTGATCTCTCTGAGGTAATGTTTATTACTACCGCTAATGTGCTGTATAATATTCCAGCACCTTTGCAGGACAGAATGGAAATAATAGAAATAAATTCTTATACAGAACTGGAGAAAGTAAAAATAGGGCAAATGTTTATTATTCCAAAGCAACTTAAGTTTCACGGTCTGACGGAAAAAGATATAGAGTTTACAGAAGCTGGTATGCACTACATAGTGCAGAACTATACAAAGGAAGCCGGCGTCAGAGGGCTGGAACGCGAAATAAAAACTGTCTGTAGAAAAGTGACAAAAGAAAAAGTGAGCAACGGAGCAAAATTTAAAAAAGTGGAAGTGAAAGAAGAAAACATAAAGACCTTTTTGGGTGCCCCCAAATATATGGATGTGCCTACAAAAGATATAAATGAAGTGGGAATTTCCACGGGTTTGGCGTGGACGGAGTTTGGGGGAGATGTGCTCACTATAGAAGTGAGCATAGTAAAAGGAAAAGGGCAAGTGTTGCTTACGGGTAAACTCGGAGATGTTATGAAAGAATCCGCACAGGCGGCCTTGAGTTATACTCGTGCAAAGGCAACTAACTTTGGAATAAAAGAGGATGCTTTCGCGAAGACGGATATTCATATTCATGTGCCTGAAGGCGCTATCCCTAAAGACGGGCCTTCTGCTGGAATCACAATGGCTACTGCTATTATTTCTGCTTTTACAGGCGCGCCTGTTAAGAAGAATCTAGCTATGACTGGAGAAATCACCCTGCGGGGAAGAGTGTTGCCTATAGGCGGGCTTAAAGAAAAAACTATTGCGGCTCATAGAAACGGGGTACAGGAAATCATAGTGCCTTTTTATAATAAAAAAGATTATGAAGAACTTCCGGAATATGTCAGAAAAAATATCAAGTTCTATTTTGTAAAATCTATGGATGAAGTGGTAAAGATAGCCCTGAACATAAAACACAAGTATGGTAAAAAGGGAAAATAAGTTGAAATATATTTTTAAAAAGAAGTGGAAAAGAAGCGCTGCAGGTATTGTGGATGCGGCGGGGAAATTTATTTTTTTCTTTAGGAATTTTTTCAGAAAGAAACCTTCCAAGGTTGAAAAAATACTTGTCTTGCGCTTGGACCAAATGGGAGATATTATTCAGACCCTTCCGTTTTTTGAAAAAATAAAACAAAAATACCCGCTCGCAAAAATAACCGCTTTGGTGGTAGAGGGCAATGAGTTTTTGCTGAAAGGAAAGGCCGATAATGTCTTGACCTTGCCTGGGTCCTGGTTTTATTCTGAAAAAAAATTAAAAGGCGCCGCCCTTAAAGATATGGTAGAAAAGATATACAAAGAAAAATACGACATTGCCTATGACCTGCGGGGAGACATCAGAAATATTGTGTTTATGTTTTTTTGCGGTATTAAATGGAACATAGGATATGCCAATGGCGGCGGTGGCTTTCTTCTGGATGAAAGCATAAAATACGATAGGGATATGCATGAAATAGCGAAAAACTTAAATTTTATCGGAGAGACACCTGCTCCAGAAATATATATGAATTTTGAAACAACTAAGGAGAGTGTGGTTAAGATATCGGGGATTATAGCACAAAACAAGAAGACGATGGTGATGCATCCTTTCACAAGGGCGACTTCTAAAATGTGGGGAATGGTAAAATATACCGAATTGATTAAAAGAATAGCAGAGTACAACAGGGAAATGCAGATATATATTATTGGTTCCAAAGAAGACAGAGAACTTTTGCCATATATTTTTGGGGCACAGGTGCATAATATGGCCGGAGAATTAACTCTGGACGAAAGTATTGAACTTATTAAAAAAAGTTCAGTCTTTATAGGAAATGATTCAGGACCGCAGTATTTTGCGGCTTATTCCGGAGTCCGTGCCTGTGTGATATACGGATATACCGTTAATAATAAAAGATGGAAACCTTTGGTGGAAAAAGACCGTTTTATAGCGTTCAGTAAACCAGTGGAATGCGGACCGTGCGAGAGTGCGATATGTGTAAATAAGGATAAAAAACACATATGTATGGATATCATAACTGTAGAGGAAGTCTTTAATGCGGTTAAGTACTGGTTGTAAAAAAACAATGTCATAACTATGGTTGTAAAAGAGGGTGACAAATGTTAAAAAAAATTATTACTTGGAGCATTAACAAACTTGATTTTACGCCTCAGCGGTTTTTTAAAACTGAAGTGATAAAAAAAGTGCTTGTGGTAAAACTCTGTTGTATCGGAGATATTGTTCAGACTACTCCAGCTTTAAAAGCGCTCAAAGCCGCGGGCAAAGAAATACATTTTCTCTGTAATCCTTGGGTGAGCGAGCTGGTAGATATGATACCTTTTGTGGACAAAAAAATTGTAATAAACGAGAGGAAGGCAGGCTCTATCTTTGCTACACTTTTTAAATTGCGAAAAGAAAAATATGATCTCATAATAAATTTTCACAGAAACACAGCAAGTAATATATTTATAGCGCTGTGTGGGGCAAAATACAGGGCGGGGTTTAATTGGAAGGGGCAGGGCGTGTATCTCACCAATCGTTTTGAATTTGAAGCGAAAATGCACGAAAGCCTTCGCTATCTTGGTATAGTTGAGAAATTAGGTTTTTCTGTTGCGGATGATTATACTGAAATAAAGCGTCCGGAAAGCGCTGAGGAAAAAATTGAAATTAATAAGGATAAAGTTAAAATAGGCATATTTCCTGGAGGTGGTAAAAATCCGGGAACCATTATGCCAACAAAGAGATGGCCGGTTGAATTTTTTGCAGAATTGGCAGGTCTTTTGATAAAGGAAGGCAAAGAAGTGTGTGTGTTCGGCGGAGAAATAGATGCAGATGTGACTGGTGCCTTTTTGGAGGCCTGTCCGGAAGCGAAGCTCGTAGTAACTAAAAATTTAAAAGACTTGGCTTATTATATTCCTGAAATGACCGTATTTATTGCTGGAGATACAGGGCCTCTGCATATGTCAGCCGCGCTCGGAGTAAAGACCATAGGACTCTTCGGACCATCTTCGGCTGAACTCGTGGCGCCAAGAGGCGTACATTGCTACAATATCTGGAAATCCAC
>CAILUR010000259.1 GCA_903837445.1 uncultured bacterium
GACAGCAACATTCTTATTTCAAAAGGATTTCCGCCCCTGAGTTTCAAGATAATCATAAGGGTACCCAGCATTAGCAATACATTCATTGCCACGGTCATAAATAGTCCTAAAAACTTTCCAAGTAAATACTCGCTTTTGCTTATGGGTTTTACTATTATCAAAGATATCACCTTTAATTCTGTTTCTTCAAACATTTGCACAGTCAAAGCGAGTGCCAGTGTGATAAACGCGAAAAGTTCTACAGTCAAAAGTCCAAAGTCAGTCACCATTTTAATTTCTGCTTCCTGTGCCAGTTCGCTTATGAGAAGCGAGAAACCTATGGCAAAAACAGCAAAAACCACAAGGACATTAAGAATTTTATTTCTAAAACTCTGTTTGAAAATATATCGCGCGACAGCCATTATTCTTTTCAAAGGGCTCACCTCGCCGAAGGCGCCACCACTGAAACAAAATACTGTTCCAGAGTAGCGTAGGTTTTTTTTATTTCATTTATTTTTCTAACAGCCACAAGTCTTCCGTCTTTGATTATCCCCACCCTATCGCACACTTTTTCCACTTCACTTAAAATATGCGAGTTAAAAAATATCGTCTTCCCCTGTTTGTTCAGAGCAATTATTATATCTCTGGTTTCTTTATAGCCCAGAGGGTCTAACCCACTCATAGGCTCGTCAAGAAAAAGTAGTTCAGGATCATTTAGTATTGCCTGCGCTAAGCCCAAGCGTTCCTGCATTCCTTTAGAAAAATTCTTTAGTTTTATATTTTCTTTGCCTTCTAGACGGACCAGTTTTAACACGGACTTTATTCTTTCAGCTTTTTCTTTTACGGGAATATCAAACAGGTCACAAAAATAGTCAAGAATTTCGTTAGCAGTAAGATATTTTGGAAAATATGGAAGTTCAGATAAATAACCGATTTTTTTCCTATTTTTTCTTTCATTGATATCCCCACCAAACACCTTCACTGAACCGCTTGTGGGTTTTAGTAGACCTAACAGGACTTTCATAAGAGTGGTTTTTCCTGCTCCATTTAAACCCAAAAGCCCGAAGACCTCCCCTTTTGCTATGGTGAGGTTAATGTTTTCCACTCCAGGGATAATATCATTTTTCCAAAATTCTTTAGCTTTGTAGATTTTAGTCAGATTTTTAATTTCAATTATGTCCATTTTATTTGCTCCATTTGGGTATGTAAACAATAAAATAATTAATTATAACTGAGTTTAAATATTTTTTTCTTTATCCATAATTTCTATTTTTAATTTTACAAGCCGTCTGACATCTGATTTTAGAACAGTGAAAACGATATTAGAAAAAACTATTTTTTCGCCTTCTTTAGGCACATTGCCCGCCAACGAACTTACAAAGCCACCAATAGTATTTATATCGCTCTCATCTGGTATATCCAGCTTGCAAAAGTCATTTATTTTTCCTATTTCTGTATTCCCACGCATAGTAAAAACTCCGGGAGCTAAGACTTCTATTTCTTTTTCTTCCATATCGTACTCGTCTTTTATTTCACCAACTATTTCTTCAAGAATGTCTTCCATAGTCACAATTCCCGAGGTTCCACCAAATTCATCCACCACCACAGCTATATGCACATGCCCTTTTTTAAATTCCTTCAATAAGTCACTCAGTTTTTTTGTTTCCGGCACAAAATAAGGAATGCGCATAAGGTCATGCAGAATTACAAGCCCTCTATTTTTAATCATAATAAGCATATCTTTCGTATATAATATGCCGACCACATTATCCAGATTGTTTTTATAGACTGGCATTCTGGAATACCCTTCTTCCGTTACCACATCTATTATTTTATCGAGTGCCCAATCAATATCAATACCAGTTAAAGCAGTTCTCGGTACCATAATATGTTTTGCCTGCAGTCCTTTAAACTCCAAAAGACTAGACATCATTATTCTTGCCTGCTCATCAATAAAGCCAGCGTCTGCACTGACATCGATTACATTATTTAAATCCCCATCAGAGACCGCCTTCAGGGCTTCTTTCGGTTTTACTCCAAAAAGTTTGACTACTTGGTTCGCAATAGCCACAAAAAGCATCGTCACTGGAGCAGTAAATCTATGTAAGATAACAGTAGGCCCTATCAGGGCAAGGGCTGTCTTTTCAGTTCTGTGAATTGCGTATATTTTCGGAGTTATTTCTCCAAACCCGATAATAATAAAAGCTATCACACCCTCTACCATTGTCGCCATCATAATTTCATTTATAGCAGGATATGCCTTTGATAATTCCATGGCTATAAAAGCACCGATAGAAGAAGCACTCACTGCCACAATGTTAATCCAGACGAGGAGCGTGGAGAGAAGATTATTGGGTTCTTTAATCCATATTTTTAGTGAATCAGAAGCTTTGTGTTTATTTCGAATAAGCGACAATATCTTAATTCTGTCCAAGCCGATAAGCGCAGTTTCCGCCAAATTTACCATAACCGCCATAAAAAATAAAACCACAAGCACTCCGACTTGTAGAGCTACTTCTACGCCTAACGAAGAGTCCATATTACACCTTTTCTTTAATCATATTTTTTACATATTTTCTTTGCTTTGAAAGCATTGTTTTTTCATCCTTACTGTTTTTATGGTCGTATCCGGCTATATGTAAAAGCCCGTGCATAACAAGCCAGGTAATTTCCTCTGCGAAACTTATGCCGTTACTTTTAGCATCTGTTTTTGCTTTTTCCACAGAGATATATACATCTCCGCTAATTAGCCCGTCCCCTGCAGTTTCAAAAGAAATCACATCTGTTTCTATATTTTTCATACGATACTCAAGATTTATCTTTTTTATTCCTTTATTGCCAGTGAAAATAAAGTTAATCATTCCTGTTTTTTTCTTTTCTCCAGCCGCCACCACACTGACGGCTTTCTTTATATCCACCGGGAGTTTACATTTAAGTTCCATACAGACATTTATCCGGGCGGGAGTTTTCAGAACTTGCGCTTCAGCCATTTTCATATTTTTCATATGCTTCAAGAATTCTTTTTACAATTTCCGCACGAGTCACATCTTCATTTTTAAAATAGACCATAGAGAGGCCTGGAATATCACTGAAGATTTCCTGCGCACTTACGAGTCCTGACTTTTTTCCAGCTGGCAGATCACTTTGAGTCACATCTCCGGTCACAACGGCTTTCGCCTCATTTCCCAAGCGGGTTAAAAACATTTTCATTTGGTCCACAGTGGTATTTTGGGCTTCATCCAGAATAATAAAAGCTTTGTTTAGCGTCCTACCGCGCATATATGCCAGTGGAGCGACTTCAATAACTTCGGTTTCTATAAGCTCCTGAAAAACCGCTGGGTCAATCATATCCACAAAAGCATCAAATATCGGTCTCAAATATGGGTCTATTTTTTCTTGTAAGTTTCCTGGTAAAAAGCCAAGTTTTTCTCCGGCTTCCACGACTGGGCGGACAAGAATAATTCGTTCTATTTTTTTCTCTCTTAAAAAATAAAGAGCCGCAGCAGCAGCAAGATAGGTCTTGCCAGTTCCAGCTGGACCTATACCAAAAACTATCTGGTCCTCAAATATTCTTTTTAAATAATTTTCTTGTGTCTTTGTTTTCGGTCTTACAGGGCCTCTTTTTGAAGACACCATAATCCCAGTCTCATTTGACACTTGTTTTATCTCTTCTGCCGTGGTCTGTTTTTTTTCCATATCCTCTTCTATACCGCGTTTTACTTTGTCTATGATTTCACGAACTATAACTTTAGTTAGTCCTCCGCCTTTTTCCAATCTGCGTTTCAGGCGTTTTAAAACCTGTTCTGCATATTCTACATTTTCTTTGTCGCCTTTTATAACTGCCCTGTCGTTTTGCCCAATTATATCAACTTTCAGTTCTTTTTCAATAAGCCGCAAGTTCTCGTCTGCCACTCCATACAAGTGCATAACACCATCTTTGTCCATA
>CAILUR010000260.1 GCA_903837445.1 uncultured bacterium
TGGGCGGGCAGCAATGCCCGCCCTAACTATATACGGAATTAAGTTTCGCCCGGAAATTATGACTGGGAAAATTCAGACGACTGGTGTCGTCGGCATTAAAATACAGGAGGCAAAAAATGGAAAATCAAGTGCAGGAAATGAAAGTAACCACTGCGGATCCTTCAGCACTGGGACTTTTTGGATTGGCAATGGTAACTCTCGTGGCATCTACGGAAAAACTCGGCTGGACCAGCGGGCTTTCAAATGTATTGCCGTGGGCGATATTTTTAGGCGCAGGCGCTCAGCTTGTAGCGTGTCTCAATGACATTAAACGAAACAATACTTTTGGCGCGACAGCTTTTGGTGCTTTTGCTTTTTTCTGGCTTGCAGTAGGAATGACCTGGATGATAAAAATGGGCGTGTTAGGCACAGCCTTTGGCGCAGTTGATGCGACAGGCGCTCCAGTAGCGGCGGCGGTAATAGATGGCAGACAATTTGGAGTAGCGTTTATTGGGTATCTTATTTTCACCCTGTATATGACCATTGGGGCAATGGAGACAAACAAAGCGCTCTTTATTATATTTGTGCTTATTGATTTTCTCTTTGTAGGGCTTGCAATGAAATCGCTTGGAATAATTCCAGCGGTTGCACAGCAGATAGCAGGTTGGTCAGAACTGGCAATAGCTCTAATGTCGTTCTACGCATCGGCAGCAAGTGTACTTAATATACATTTTGGAAAAGTGTTTATCCCAGTGGGCAAACCTTTTGGGATATTTAAAAAGTAACAGGAAACGAATTGCTTTCCAAAAAGTTGTGTCACATATTTTACTAAGTAGGAAAAAGAAAAAATATTGAGTTTCTTATAAATAAGGGCCGATGGGTGTGAAAGTTTACTTCAAATTTTGAGGGAAACAAACAGCCATCGGTCTTTTTTATTATCTTGAAAAATGCTATCCATAAAGTTATAATACACTAAAACTAGCTTTAAAAAGGACGATAAATGAATGGTAAATTAATAGTTTTTGAAGGTCCTGAAGGATGTGGAAAGAGCACACAGGCTGCTCGCGTTTATGAATTTTTAAAAGCAAAAAATACAAAGACGGTTTATCTTCGCGAACCGGGTGGAGTGGCTATATCTGAAAAAATCCGGAAAATAATACTGGATCCTGAGAATACCGCTATGGCTTCTAAGACAGAACTACTTTTGTATATTGCCAGTCGGGCACAGATAATAGAGGAAAAAATAAAAAAACTTTTAAAAGCAGGGAATACCATAATTCTTGATCGGTTTTATTTATCCACCATTGTGTATCAGGGATATGCGCGGGGTTTGGATTTAAACCTCATAAAACTGCTCAACCAGTTTGTCCTTGGAACTGTGGATGTGGATTTGACTGTGGTCTATGATGTCTCTTGGGCTACGGCACAGGCGCGCCTGGCAGGGCGGGTTAAACGGGACCGGCTGGATATGGAAAAGAAAAAATTTCATTTGAAAGTGCGGGCGGCTTATTTAAAAGAGGCGGCGAAAATGAAAAATACTAAGATAATTAAAACAGATGGCAAAGACGAGGAGACAGTCCTTGGCGAGACTTTGGATTATCTTCGGGGCAAGGAAATTTTCAAGTGGCGATAAGGGACATAACGGGCAACTCAAAGGTAAAAGATATTCTGCTAAAAATAATCAAAGAAGAAAAACACGGTAAACCATATATTTTTTACGGAGATGAAAACCTCGGAAAAACCTTCGCCGCTGTGCAATTTGGCAAGGCGCTGAATTGTCTTACTCCTAAAAGTGATGCGGATGCCTGCGATACCTGCGCAAACTGTAAACTCATAGATAAAATATTTTTTGACCTTGATGAAGATGGCTTTCAAAAAAATCCGCACCCTGACACGCTGTATATAAATACGCTCAGGGCTGAAATTCGGATAGATACCATAAAAGATAAACTCATAGAGATAAATACATATCGCGCCATAAAACTTAAAAAGAAAATTCTTATTGTGCAGGACGCGGAGAAAATGAATGTGGGGGCGTCTAATTCTATTTTAAAA
>CAILUR010000261.1 GCA_903837445.1 uncultured bacterium
CAGGTTTCAAGATAGGGAGTATAAATTCCACTATCTACTATTAAATATTTAATTCTACAACTTCTTCCGCTTTTACAAATTTATGGCCTTTCATCCATGATTTCTTAAGATATATTATAAAGTTCGCTAGCATTTTTGAAATTACTCGGGTTTGATCATAGAATTCTTTAAATTTATTTTGATCTAAATACCCCAGATCATATGCTAAAAATAACTGTGATCTTACTTCTCCAACTGAACCTTTTGCTATAGAAAGGAATTGAACAAATTCTTTATTTCCGTCTCTTTCATAACCTTCTGCGATATTTGACATAATCGAAACAGAAGCCAGTCTTATTTGTTCCCGCAATGTATAATCCCTAAAAAACATTTCCTTCTTTGTCAATTCATATACATTTTTTGTCAAAACTCGTGCTTTTTTCCAAACTTCCAATTCCTCAAAAGCACTAACCCCAGCCATACTCCCCCCTCATATCATAATATCCATATTGTCGTTGAACTTGTTACTTTTATCCTGAAACCTGTATCTTGTATCTTGTATCTTTGTCTTTTTATCCTGGAACCTGGAACCTGGAACTTGGAACCTAGTACTTGTACTCCCTATCTTTGTCCTTTTATCCTGGAACCTGGAACTTGGAACCTGTAACTTGTACTCCCTATCTTTGTCCTTTTATCCTGGAACCTGGAACCTGGAACTTGGAACCTAGTACTTGTACTCCCTATCTTTGTCCTTTTATCCTGGAACCTGGAACTTGGAACCTGTAACCCAGTACTTAAAGCCCCTCTATCGTCCTCACCACCACTCCCTGTATTAAAAAATCATCCGTTAGGATTATGGGTTTGTGTATTTTGTTTTTTGATTTTGGTCTGAGAATTACTGTATCTTTGCCCTTGTGGTATTCCTTTATAGTCGCCTCTCCGTCTATCAGCGCTACTACCTGATCGCCAGTGACCGCTATGTTTGTTCTTTTTACCAAAACAGCGTCCCCATCTTGTATTCCACCCAGATTCATAGAGTCGCCTTTTGCCCTGAGTAAAAAATACCTGTGCGGCGGTTTAGCCAGCCGTACTGACACGGGTATCATTTCTTCAATGTTTTCCTCGGCGAGCATAGGCGCCCCACAAGCCGCCGTTCCCACCATAGGAACTTCTACCGTATCTTCACTGCTCTCATCGCCCTCAAAAGTGTCGATGATTTCAAGACCGCCATCTTTTTTCCTCCTCAAAAAGCCTTCGTCAATAAGATTGTTGACGATAAGCGCGGTCGAGCGCGGCGAAGAGTAGCCCATAGAAATCATCAACTCTCTGACCGAAGGCGAAAACCCTCTCTGCATCATAGAGTTGCGAATGAGCCGCAACGCTTCTATCTCTTTCTCTGACAGTGTATAATTGTTCATAGCAGAAGTATACAGCGTGTATACAAACTTGTCAATAGAAATTTTGAAGTTTTTTAAAATTATTTTTTATACGGTTGAGGGTTAAATCGGAGTTGGTTTATTATAATATTTACCCAGACCTTACAGCTTTCTAACTACTTACTTCCCTCTAAACATTTTCAACTTCCGATAAGAAATTTTGGTTTTCCAGCTAGATTATTTAAAATAGTTTTTGCAAGTATACTGTTTTCATTTTTAAAATCAGAGTATGCAACAATATTCATTCCAGGATTTATCAATACCAAATATTCAGGTTTAAGTTTATTATGTATGTATATAGCTTCAAATGTAGCAAGGGCTTCTGCACTAATACAAAATGCCATAAATAATATAGATATTACTAAAAGTGCTTTTTTCAATTTATCCTCCTTAAATTGTTATTCAGATTCTTTTTCTAATTTCCTTCCTTGTGGACTGTCAAGTGGTATCATAGTAGCTCCACCACATAGCGGGCAACTGTCATATCTTGTGTCTACACGCCAGAGTGAGTAAAGAACTCCAGGAACCAAAAAGCAACACCATAAAGCAAGCTCAACTAAAATGCTTCCTTTCGTTATTTTTACCGGAGTTCCTTTATAACCGCAATCTTTGTAAATTTTTTCTTGTGCCATTATTCCCTTCCTTAAAAGTTTTAAGTTCTATATAAAACTAACTTAAGTTTATTGCTGCGGATATGAGCGCAACATCTCATGTTCTACATTAACTTTCATATACCTAATATCAATCGGGACATTCTGAACAAAGAGATTAAAAGCTATTTGTCGGCCGGAATCTAGCTCTCGTATGTCATATTCAGCTGTGGCATTTGAGGAATTGTCCCAATCTTTAAACGTTTTGCTAAATTCAAATTTCAAATTAATTTGCTGTTGATCAATACTGCTTGTGTTTAATAATTTGCATTTTAAGTTGATTCAGTTC
>CAILUR010000262.1 GCA_903837445.1 uncultured bacterium
ATAATTTTTTTATTTTTTTTCACTTTGCCCGCAAGTCCCTTTTTAAGAGTTACTTTTACTTTAGACATTTTGCTTGACCTTCCTTAATTCAAGGATTTTTTCTGGTTCTACAATCTGGCTCAATGCTTGGAATGTCGCATAAACAACATTGTAAGAATTTGATGTTCTGCCAAGACACTTAGTCATAATGTCATGAATACCAGCCGATTCAACTATGGCACGCACTGCAGGTCCTGCTATAACGCCTGTTCCAGGATACGCAGGTTTCAACATAATTCTCGCCGCTCCAAATTTTCCGATTACCTCATAAGGAATTGTAGTTCCCTTCATAGGTATCTTTATCATATTCTTTTTTGCCTGGTCTATTGATTTTCTTATGGCATCGGGCACTTCTCTGGCTTTTCCCATTCCATAACCGACAAGCCCGTGCCCATCGCCTACAACCGCAAGTGCGCTAAATTTAAACCTTTTGCCACCTTTTACCACTTTAGCAACACGATTGATATTTACTATTCTTTCTTTTAAATCAGATTTATTTGGATCATTTTTTGGTCTCAAAAAAACATACCTCCACTATTAAAATTTTACTCCGCCTTTGCGTACTGCATCGGCGAATTCTTTTATGACACCGTGATACTTATACGGTCCTTTATCAAATACAACTTCTTTTATGCCTTTTTCAGCACATTTGACAGCCAACAACTCGCCAAGAATTACAGCCGACTTTACATTGCTTCCTTTTGTTTTCCCTTTTACTTCTTTTGAATAAGTAGCAAGTCCAAGCATGGTTTTTGAAGTAGAATCATCAATCGCCTGGGCAAAAAGACCAGTGGCTCCTTTATAAACAGTCAGCCTTGGTTTTTCCGCCGTGCCTGAAATTCTTTTTCTTATCCTTGTGCGTCTTATAATTCTCTGTTTGCGTTTTGCGTCTAAACTTTTACGAAGTCTCATTTTATTTACTTTCCTCCTGTAGCTTAATTATTTCTTTGCTCCGCTAGCTGCGCTCTTTCCTGCTTTTCTTCTGATGCGTTCGCCCTCGTAAGTTATTCCTTTGCCCTGATAAGGCTCCGGCCATTTCAAATTTTTAATTTTTTGTGCTGTCAACCCTACAAGATCCTTATCCACTCCGGTCAATAAAATCTTTGTCTGCGCTTCAACAACAACCGTTACGCCTTCAGGTATGTTGAAAGTTACAGGATGTGAGAAGCCCAGAGTAAAATTAATTATTTTACCTGCAAGTGCGGCTCTATAACCAACACCACTCAACAACAATCTCCTGGAATATACATTATTAACTCCAGTGATTTTGTTATTTATCAATGCTCTTTCAAGCCCATGCAGTGCGTCTACTTTCTTTATGTCCATGGCTTCAGGCCTTATAGACACTTTTATCTGTTTATTTTCAATAGTATAGTCCATTTCGATGCGCATATTATGCGACATTTTCCCGGCCGGACCTTCAATCTTAATAACTTGCGACTCTTTTGTAACTTTAACTTTTTCCGGAATGTTAATTATTTTTTTTCCTATCCTTGACATTGCGTGTTTCTCCTTTTACCAGATCTGGCAGAGTATTTCTCCGCCTATTTTCTGTTCTTTTGCGGTTTTGTCTGTCATAACGCCTTTTGATGTTGTAAGAATTCTTACTCCCAAACCGCTTTTAAGTTTTGGCATTTCATTAGCTGCCGAATAAACTCTGCGGGAGGGCTTACTTACTCGCGAGATATTATTAATAAGTTTTTCTTTGTTCGGTCCGTATTTAAGATAAACTCTAATGATACCCTGTTTATTATTCTCAATGTTCTTAAAACCTTTTATGAAACCCTCTTCTTTAAGGATCTTCACAACATTTTGCTTCAATTTCGAAGATGGAATATCCACATATTCCTTGCTCTTCATGTTACCGTTTCTTATAATTGTCAACATATCTGCTAATCTGTCCATTAATGTATTGCCTCCTTTACCAGCTTGCCTTTTTTACGCCGGGAATCTCGCCTTTGTAGGCGAACTGTCTGAAACATATTCTACATACTCCAAATTTTCTCATATACGCCCTTGGTCTTCCACAGACGCTACACCTGTTGCGTTGGCGTGTTTTAAACTTTGGTTTTTTTAAACTTTTTTCTATCCATGCTGTCGTTGCCACTTATCAGGGCCTCCTTATTTTTTTCTAAACGGCATACCAAGAAGCTCAAGAAGCACAAAAGCATCTTCGTTGGTCTTCGCGGTGGTGACGAAAGTTATATCCATACCAAGTACCTGTAATATTTTATCAAAATTAATTTCAGGAAACATAATATGTTCTTTTATTCCCAGAGTATAATTTCCGCGTCCGTCAAAAGAAGTCCGTGGCACTCCATTGAAATCTCTAACACGAGGAAGTGCGATTGACAACAATCTATCGGCAAACTCATACATTTTCTCGCCGCGCAAAGTTACTTTGCAAGCGATTGGTATATTCTCTCTAAGTTTAAAAGCAGAAATAGCCACTTTCGAGCGGATGATCATGGGTTTTTGCCCAGTAATAACCGAAAGATCGTTAACTGCCTGATCAAGCACTTTAATATTTTGAGTTGCTTCACCAACACCCATGTTTATTACAATTTTCGTGAGTTTAGGTACCTGATACCTATTCTTAAAACTCCTCACCTCTTTCATCTTCGGAATTACCTGATTTAAATATTTTTCTTTCAACCTGCTAGCCATTTATATTTTTCCTCCTTACTTCTCGTCTATCATTTCGTTGCACTTTTTGCATACGCGCACACGTTTGCCACCAGCAATAGTAGTTATCTTCATTCTGGAAGGTTTTCCACATTTATTACAAATAACTTTTACTTTTGAAATATTTACAGGTGCTTCTTTTTCTACAATTCCACCCTGTTGTACTTTTTGCGAAGGTTTTGTATGTTTTTTTACAAAATTTACTTTTTCCACTATAACTTTCCCTTCCTTAGGAAACACTTTAAGAACTTTTCCGCTCTTCCCTTTATCCGATCCTGAGATAACGGTTACTATGTCATTCTTTTTTACTTTAATTCTCATTTTTTCTTGCCTCCTATATTACTTCAGGAGCCAGAGAGATAATTTTTAAAAAATTCTTCTCCCTGAGTTCCCTGGCGACAGGCCCGAATATACGGGTGCCACGCGGATTCATTTGATCGTTAATAATTACTGCTGCATTTTTGTCAAATCTAATATAAGTGCCATCTTTTCTGCGAAGTTTTTTCTTGACTCTTACTATTACTGCTTTTACTACTTCTTTTTTCTTAACCTGCGCTCCTGGAATAGCTTCTTTTACAGAAGCCACTATAACATCTCCCAAGGAAGCATAGCGTGCTCTTGTCCCTCCGAGCACCTTCACGCACATAATTTCACGCGCTCCGGAATTATCCGCAACTTCCATTCTCGTTTGTGCTTGAATCATATTTTGTCACTCCCTACTTCGTCAAGAATCGTATCTCCCGCGCCTATGCCTTTTTTCAATATTTTAACTACAAGCCATTTTTTATTTTTGCTCATAGGTCTAACTTCTTTAATTTCTACAGTATCTCCGATTCCACACTCTTCTTTTTCATCATGTGCAAGCATCGTGGTTGTTCTTTTTATATATTTTTTATAAAGCACATGTTTCACAAGCCGTTGAATCGCAACTGTAACTGTTTTGTCCATTTTGTCGCTTGTTACCGTTCCAGTAACAATCTTTCTTTTATTTTTTTCCGACATTGACAGCCTCCTTGCCCAATTTCTTTTGTTTTAAAATAGTCATCATGCGCGCAATATCTCTTTTAATCACTTTCAATTGCGCCGTATTTTCTATCTGTTTTGTGGTGAATTTCATTTCAAGTTTAAACAGATTTTCCTTCGCTTCTTTTAATTTCCTCTGTATTTCTTCGGGACTCAAATCCCTTATTTCTTGGGGTTTCATTAATTTCCTCCGTTTATTATAATTCTACGCGTTCAATAAATTTTGTCTTGATAGGCAATTTCCCATTCGCACTCCGAAAGGCTTCTTTTGCTATTTCCGGTGTCACACCTTCAAGTTCAAACATTACGCGTCCCGGTTTAATTACAGCCACCCAATATTCAGGAGCGCTTTTTCCCTTACCCATACGGGTTTCGGCCGGTTTTTTAGAAACAGGTTTATCTGGAAATATACGAATCCACAATTTGCCGCCTTTTTTAAGAA
>CAILUR010000263.1 GCA_903837445.1 uncultured bacterium
CACGAAACCTGAATTGGTCGCCTCGCTCTTTACAACTGGCTGTGGGTTTTCTTGATTTATATCATTTTTATCCACTTAATACCTTCCAGCAAACATTATTTTCAATCTATATAATATATATGAATACTAAAAAAAATCAACATTTTTGTATACTGCTCTTAAATGACCTATATTTAAAATTTTTCGCTGTTTTTTATGTGGTTTTTTTATAATTGACTAAGCTAATTCATTAATATATAATCATTAAGGATTTATATTTCACAACGGCGTGAATAAAATGAGGTTGCCATGCAGCCTCATTAATTATATATACTCCGTTGATGCCATAGGAGGCACAAAGTGCTAAAATACAACAAAAGAGTTAATATTTTCGAGGAAGAATTTTATCATTATGAACTTCAGGATGTCTCTGAACCCCAGCTTTTCAGAGATATGTTTCCCTACGATGACATTCCAAGAATAATTTTTAATCAGCGTTTGGTACCTATGAATGTTGTGGATAATGCCTGGATAACCGATACCACTTTTCGAGATGGGCAGCAGTCCCTGCCGCCTTTTAGTGTGGAAGATATCGTCCACCTTTATGACCTCATGCACAAACTGGACGGAGACACTGGGCTTATTCGGCAGACAGAATTTTTTATGTACACAAAAAAAGACCGCGAGGCCTTGGAAAAATGTTTATCCCGTGGTTATAAATATCCACAGATCACGGGCTGGATTCGCGCTGTAGAGAGCGATTTCAAGTTAGTAAAAGAAATGGGCCTCAAAGAAACTGGAATCTTAACTTCCGTTTCAGATTATCATATTTTTTTAAAACTCAAATGGACTCGCAAGCAAGCTATGGAAAATTATCTAAAAATAGTCCGTACCTCTCTTGAAAACGGAATAATTCCCCGTTGTCATTTTGAGGACATCACCCGTGCAGATATTTACGGTTTTGTTATTCCTTTTGCCCGCGAGCTTATGAAGCTTTCCGACGAATACAAAATGCCAGTAAAAATTCGCGCCTGCGACACTATGGGTTATGGCATCGCCATTGCTGGTGCTTCCCTACCACGAAATGTACACGGCATTATGTATGGCTTAAGCCAGCATGCCGGAGTGCCTTCAGCACAACTTGAATGGCACGGGCACAATGACTTTTACCGTGGGCTTACAAACGCTGTCCACTCGTGGTTTTATGGTTGTTCCGCCGCCAATGGTGCTTGGCTCGGTATTGGAGAACGCACAGGCAACACTCCGATAGAGGCTCTTATTATGGAATATATTTCGCTTCGTGGAAGAGACACTATTCCAAATGTGGATACCACCGTTATCACAGAAATTGCCAGTTATATGCATCAAAAAATGGGCATAGAAATCCCAGCGAAACAACCTTTTGTTGGGAAAAATTTCAATGTCACAAAAGCCGGGATTCACGCTGACGGGCTCATGAAAAATGAAGAAATTTACAATATTTTTGATACAAAAAAAGTACTCAACCGCCCTGTCGCAGTTGACATTACCGACAAATCCGGGACAGCAGGTATTGTATATTGGATAAACTCAAACTTCAAACTTGATGGCGCGGATAAATTTGGAAAAGACAATAAACAAATATTAGAAATTAAAGAACTGGTGGACAAAGCGTATGTAGACGGCAGAGTCGTCGCCATTTCAGATTCAGAAATGGTAGCTTATGTAAAAACACATATGCCTGAATTTTATTTAAAGTTTGGTAAAAACTTCGAGGAGTAATCCTATGCCAGAAAAAATTTATTACAACGATAAAAACGAACTGGTAGTC
Source organism: uncultured bacterium (assembly GCA_903837445.1). Taxonomy (GTDB): domain Bacteria; phylum Oederibacteriota; class PGYV01; order PGYV01; family CAILUR01; genus CAILUR01. The sequence goes on from CAILUR010000263.1 coordinate 1,790, forward strand.
CCAGACAATCCTTACATTCCTTTCATTGAAGGCGATGGCATAGGCCCTGATATTACCGCTGCTATGAAAATAGTAATAGACGGCGCTATTGCCAAAACTTATAACGGAACTAAAAAAATTGAATGGCTTGAAATCTTTGCCGGAGAAAAAGCCAAAACAAAATTTGACACTTTTCTACCCGAAGAAACCATACAGGCCGCGAAAGATTATATTGTGTCCATAAAAGGCCCCCTCTCTACTCCCGTTGGCGGTGGGATGAGAAGTTTAAATGTCACCCTGCGCCAGCGCCTGGATCTTTTTGCTTGTGTGCGCCCTGTCAGATATTTTGAGGGTGTCCCCGCTCCAGTCAAACATCCTGAAAAACTCAATGTGCTTATTTACCGCGAGAATACCGAGGACCTTTATGCTGGTATAGAATGGGAAGCCGGCACTTTTGAAGCAAAAAAAGTAATTGCTTTTATAAATGACAATTTTAATAAGAGCATTCTTATTGAAAGCGGTATTGGAATAAAACCTATGAGCGAGTTTGCTACCCGCAGACTTATGCGTATGGCTTTAAAAGCTACTATACGCCTTGGCAGAAAAAGCGTGACCATAGTCCACAAGGGCAATATTATGAAATATACTGAAGGGGCTTTTGCCAAATGGGCTTATCTTGAAGCTGAAGAAAACTTTAAAAATGAAACCATAAAAGAAAAAGATATTACTTCTGGTATGGACTTAAAAGGAAAAATCATAATAAAAGATCGTATAGCTGATGCTATGTTTCAGCAGATTCTTTTACGCCCTGACGAATACGACATTCTCGTAACCCCTAACCTTAACGGCGATTATTTATCAGATGCCGCTGCGGCGCAGGTCGGAGGACTTGGAATGGCCCCTGGCGCTAACATAGGTAAATATGCTATGTTTGAAGCCACTCACGGCACAGCTCCCAAATATGCAGGCCTCGATAAAATAAATCCAGGCTCACTTATTCTCTCGGCAGTTATGATGTTAGAATTTTTGGGCTGGACCGAAGCCGCTGTTAAAATTACAGCAGCCATACAAAAAACTATAGCCCAAAAGACAGTGACCTATGACTTAGCCCGACAAATGGAAGGCGCCACAGAAATAAAGTGCTCGGAATTCGCAAAAAAAATTGTTGAAAATTTATAAAATTTTTCTGATTTCTTTTTAAGTTTAGATTTTTCAATTAAGTGGAACTTGAAACCAATAATCCAGAACATTTTTAGGAGCTCACCATGAAACCAAAAATCGGTATTGTAGGGGCCGGAAATGTAGGCGCCACCATTGCACACCTTTGTCTTATGAAAGGGTTGGGCGATATTTATATGCTGGACTTAAACTCCGATATGGCGCAAGGAAAGGCCCTTGATATGAGCCAGAGCAAATACCTTTTCTCTTCAGATATTACTATTGAAGGCGGCGGAGACTATGAAAAAATAACCGACTGTGATTATATAATAATCACTGCCGGACTCGCACGCAAACCAGGTATGACTCGTGATGACTTGCTCAACAAAAACTTCGAAATAATTAAAGAAGTCGCCCTCAAAATAAAAACTTCCAAAAAGAATCCTTTTGTCATAGTGGTCTCCAATCCGCTGGATGTTATGGCATACAGTGTTTTTAAACTTACCGGTTTTGACAAAAAAAAAGTAATAGGAATGGCTGGCATTTTGGACTCCTATCGGTTTATGCACTACCTTCAGCAAAAAATTTCTGTTTCCGGTGACAATATAAACACTATGATTTTAGGCTCGCACGGTGACACTATGGTGCCCTTGCTTTCCAAAACACTTATTAATGGTAAGCCTGCCAGTTCCCTTTTTCCTGAAGCCGAACTTACCACACTTGCCAATAAAGCCAGAAATGGCGGCGCTGAAATTGTAGCTCTTTTAAAAACTGGCAGTGCTTATTATGCGCCAGCAGCTTCCACTGTTAAAATGCTGGATGCTATTATCTATGACAGAAAAATTACCCTCCCCTGTTCGGTATTTCCTGATGGGGCGTATGGTCTCACTGACCTTTTTATCGGTTTGCCTGTGACTCTTGGCAACGCTGGAGTGGAAGAAATAACTGACTTTAAACTTACTCCAGAAGAGCAAACTGCCCTTGAAGCTTCAGCCAAAGCAATAAAAGAACAATTGGCAGTAATAAAAGACAAGTTTTAATTTTAAAAAATATATTAGTGGGGAAAAATGCGTTTAGTTAAACTGTCTGAAATTTCCAAAGCAGTACAAAAGCTGGTAATTGATGCCAATCATTATCTCCCGTACGATATGGTAGATGCTTTTAAAACAGCCGCAGATAATGAAAAAGAAAAACGCGCTAAAAACATTCTTTATAAACTTGTAGAAAATTACAAAACAGCTAAAGAAGGCATTTTTCCGCTTTGTCAAGATACTGGAATAGCAGTAGTTTTTCTCCAAGTGGGAGACGACTTACGGGTAGACGGAAATATCTATGATGCGATAAACAAAGGCATAGAAACAGGTTATGCAGAGGGCTTTCTACGGAAGTCCATAGCTGACCCGCTTACCAGAATAAATACCAATACCAACACTCCTGCCATAATACATACTGAAATAATCCGCGGTCCGCAGATAAAAATAACTCTTATGACAAAAGGCGCAGGCGCCGAAAATAAATCTGCATTAAAAATGCTTTCTCCTGCTGATGGTATAGACGGCATAAAAGACTTTGTAATGGATACAGTAGGAAAAGCTGGTGCGGCAGCCTGCCCACCTTTCGTGATAGGTGTGGGAATTGGTGGAAATTTTGAGACAGCGCCTCTGCTCGCAAAAAAAGCTTTGCTACGCGACTTGGGACTTTTTAGCAAAGATAAGACCACAGCCCATCTTGAAAAAACATTACTCAAAGAAATAAACTGCCTGGGTTTGGGCCCCTTGGGACTTGGTGGTGTCACCACAGCCCTTGCGGTAAATGTAGAAACTATCCCCTGCCATATAGCCAGTCTGCCTGTGGCGGTAAATATCCAGTGTCATTCAGCGCGCCATAAGACAGTAATAATTTAACTCATAGGATACTTATGACAAAAATTACTTTACCCTTAACCCTAGAGATTATGCAAACACTGCACGCAGGCGATGATGTACTTATAACAGGCGTTATTTATACTGCCCGCGACGCGGCTCACAAACGCATAACTGAAATGTTGGTTGCTGGAAAAAAACTTCCTGTAGCCCTTAAAGGACAGCTAATTTATTATTGCGGACCTACCCCTACCAAACCTGGTCAAATCATAGGTGCCTGTGGACCGACCACCTCTGGCAGAATGGATAAATATACCCCACGCCTTTTAGAAGACTTGGGAATAAAAGGTATGATCGGCAAAGGCGAGCGTTCCAAAGAAGTTAAAGAGAGTCTAGTAAAAAATCAAGCAGTTTATTTTTCCGCACTCGGTGGACTTGGCGCTGAATATGCCAAACTGGTTACAGCCTGTGAGTGCGTGGCATTTGAAGAGATGGGCCCAGAGGCTATTTATAAACTGACAGTCGAAAACTTTTATGCAGTAGTCATAAATGATATTTTTGGTGGAGATCATTATACAAAGAAAACTACCTGCACTCCATGATTTATTCGAGGGGTTTTATTTTCTTGTAAGCATTCCAAATAAAAGGGTATCAAACATCACTGTAAGATTATTTACCATTTCCTTTTTATCTATTTCCTGCATCCACTGTTGTTCAATGCCTTTTAAGCCAAAGATTATCATAGCCGCCACCGCTCTAGAATTTTTAACCGTAAAAACGCCTTGTTTTATTCCTAATTTTATTATCCCTTCCATAGTGATAATTTCCTCTCCAATATGTTTCTCCATAAGTTTTTCAAAAATACCTCTATACTCCGAATATTCATTTGCATATCCACCAAAGCCTTTCCAGATTTCTTCTATTAAATACATTCTCTCAAAGGCATATGTTCTTATTTTCATTTCCATAGATGGCGCCGCTTCGATTTTTTCTATAATCCCAGCTCTAAGTGTATTAATAATAGAATCACTCACCGCTCTAAAAAGGTCCTCTTTATCTTTATAATAAATATAAATTGTGGCTTTAGCCACTTTTACACTTTTGGCTATAGTTTCAATGGTAGTTTTCTTTAACCCATCCTGAGCAAAAAGTTTTACCGCACAGTCAAAAATTTTTTTTTGTTTAGCATCCATATTTTTCTCCTTGAGTTAAAAGTCTTATATTTAAAGTATACCATATTTTTTTAATTATTTTGAAAGCTCTTCTCTCATAATTCCTGTTTACTTTTAGGCGCTAATGCTTTAGTATTTATATGCGGTTTTAAAACACCTTTCAGTTATACTGCTCCAAAGGAGCCCTAAAATGAAACATACTTTAACTGGAAAAATTATAAAAAAACATCTTGTCTCCGGAGATCTGAAACCCGGAACAGAATTGGCCATAAAAATAGATCAGACCCTTACTCAGGATGCCACTGGCACTATGGCATATCTTGAATTTTTAAACTTTAATCTTCCAAAAATAGCCACAAAACTTTCCGTAAGTTATGTGGACCATAACACACTCCAAGCTGGTTTTGAAAATGCTGATGACCACGCATTTTTGCAGTCAGTAGCAGAAAAATATGGCCTTTATTTTTCCAAACCAGGAAATGGCATTTGCCATCAGGTGCATTTAGAGCGTTTCGCAAAACCAGGGACCACCCTTATCGGCTCAGACAGTCACACCCCTACCGCAGGCGGTATTGGCGCCTTGGCAATCGGCGTTGGCGGTTTAGAAATTGCCTCAGCCTTAGCAGGTTATCCCTTTTCTCTTACTTGCCCAAGCGTAGTAGGAGTCCATCTCACAGGGAAACTTCCCGCTTGGTCCTCAAGCAAAGATGTCATTCTTTATATTTTAAAACTTTTAACCGTAAAAGGTGGCGTAAATAAAGTTTTTGAATACTTTGGCGATGGAGTAAAATCTTTGTCTGTGCCAGAGCGTGCCACTATCACAAATATGGGAGCAGAACTCGGAGCCACTTCTTCCATATTTCCCTCAGATATAAATACCAAAGCTTTTCTTTCTGCTTTCGGCAGAGCAAAAGATTATATTGCTATGAGCGCCGATAAAGACGCAAACTACGAAAGCATCATAGAAATAAATTTATCAAAAATAGAACCCCTGATAGCTATGCCCCATTCGCCAGACATCGTAAAAAGTGTGGCAGAAGTAAAAGGCATAAAAATAAATCAGGTAGCAGTGGGGAGTTGCACTAATTCTTCCTATAAGGACCTTATGCTTGCTGCCAAAATACTTAAAGGAAAAAAGATTCACAAAGAGGTATCTTTTATAGTAGCCCCTGGCTCTAAAACCATTCTCAACGCCCTCATAAAAAATGGCCATCTCTCTTATTTTCTCGAAGCTGGTGCTAGGATAATAGAATCGGCCTGTGGTCCCTGCATAGGTATGGGACACGCTCCCGCTTCAGGGGCCATTTCTATAAGAACTTTCAACCGCAACTTCAAAGGCCGTTCTGGCACAGCAGATGCGTCTGTTATGCTCGCAAGCGTTGAGGTAGCTGTTGCCTCCGCTATAAAAGGCGAACTCACCGATCCAAGAACACTGGGGGCGTATCCAAAATTTCCTGCCTTAATTAACTTTGAAAGTGACACTTCTTTGCTTTTGTCTCCTCTCCCTTTGAAAAAACGAGATGCCATAAAAATTATAATGGGTCCAAACATAAAACCTTTGCCGACAGCCAAACCTCTTGCCGACAATTTATCTGGTAAAATTCTTATCAAGACAGGACACAACATAACCACCGATGATATTATGCCAGCAGGCGCTAAAATTTTACCTTTGCGTTCCAATATTCCTGAAATTTCCAAACATGTCTTTATCAAGCTTGACCCAGAGTTTTATTCCCGTGCCATTAAAGAAAATGGTGGGTTTATAGTCGGGGGCGACAACTATGGACAAGGGAGTTCCCGCGAGCACGCCGCTTTAGCCCCTCTGCATTTAGGCGTCAAAGCGGTGATTGTAAAAACTTTTGCTCGCATTCACAAAGCCAATCTTATAAATTTCGGCATTCTACCGCTGGTCTTTGACAATCCAGCCGATTATGAAAAACTTTATGCCAATGATTCTCTGGAACTTTTCAATGTGGTCAAGGCTCTACGCGCTGGAAGAAAAATAAAAGCTCGGACCCGTGGCTTGGATTTTGAATTGATTTATCAGTTAAGCGAAAGAGAAAAAGAAATCCTCATAGCAGGTGGGAAAATAAACTTTATTAAAAAAGAACTTTCAAAATAATCTTTTTCAAACCCACTCCTACTTCCCCAAGCGAGAAAGTAAAATTATTTTTTAAGTATCTGTTCCCGTTCCGGTCCCACTGATACTATCGAGACCTTTACGCCTGAATATTTTTCAATAAAAGTTATATAGTTTTTTGCGGCTATGGGAAGATTTTTGTAATTTCTGATTTTTGTTAAATCCTTTTCCCATCCTTTGAGGGTTTCATAAACTGGTTTGCACTTATATAATTCTTCCCCATCCGCCACAAAAGTATCAATCTTTTTTCCTTTATATGTATAGCTCGTGCATACTTTCAGTTCTTTAAATATGGAAAGCACATCTATCTTTGTAAGAATAATATCCGTCAACCCGTTTAGTTCACAAACATATTTTAACGCCACGAGGTCAAGCCAGCCACATCTCCTTGGTCTGCCTGTAGTGGCGCCGTATTCTCCTCCAGCTTCTCTGGTTTTTTTGCCTTCCATTTCTGGCATTTCAGTCGGCATAGGTCCGTTTCCGACTCTGGTCTGATAGGCTTTTGTAATTCCCCAAACTTTCTTAATATTTTTATGTGATATACCTGTGCCGGTCATAACTCCGCCAATGGTAGGGTTTGATGAAGTCACAAACGGATAGGTACCAAAATCTATATCTAACAGGGCGCCCTGAGCCCCCTCAAATAAAACTTTTTTCCCTGCTTTTAAGGCTTTATTTATATCCCCAGCAGTGTCGCTGACATATGGTTTTATTATCGCGCCAAACTTTTCCACTTCAGTAATAACATCTTGAATTTTCAAAGCAGGAGCGCCATAAAATTTTTCCAGTAAAAAATTCTTTTCTTCAAGGTTTTCTTTTACTTTTTCTGCTAAAACCTGTGCGTTAAAAATATCCCTTACTCTTATGCCTGTCCTTGTATATTTATCAGTATAGGCAGGTCCAATGCCACGGCCTGTAGTCCCGATTTTTTTAGCCCCTTCTTTTTTTCCTTCGCGGGCTTTATCAATTGCTTTATGATATGGCAATACTATATGCGCATTCTCACTTATTTTTAAATTTTTTGGAGTTATTTTTATACCTCTTTCTTTAAGTCCATTTATTTCTTCCACTAAACTTCCCAGGTCAATTACCACGCTGTTGCCAATAATGTTCATTTTTTCAGAATGCAACACTCCTGAAGGAAGCAAATGCATGACATATTTTTTATCCCCCACTATAACCGTATGCCCCGCGTTAGCGCCTCCTTGATATCTCACGATGACATCATATTTTTCTGAAAAGAGGTCTACTATTTTGCCTTTCCCCTCATCTCCCCACTGCGCCCCTATTATTACATCTGCTGACATATGAGTTCTCCTTATGCGTAATCATTTTTATTTCAAGTGTCTTTAGCAACCTTCAACATTATATATATTTTTTTCCTTATGGCAATGATAATTTATTCTCCGTTAGGAAGAACTCCCCCCTGCCTTCGCGCAAGCCTTTTTACTTAAAGCCTTTTTGACATCTTCATAAATAAAAAAAAGGGCTGGTTTCCCAGCCCTTTTTTAAATCATTATTACAAAGTTATATATTTTATCTCTACCACATTCTCCACGTTTTTAATGCTTTCAATAACATCTTTTGGAACTTCATTGTCCACAGTCACCACGCCCAGTGCTATTTTGTCCTCTTTATTTCTACCAAGCGCAAAAGAAGCAATGTTTATATTGTTGGTGCCGAGAATCGTTCCCACTCTGCCGATAATACCCGGTTTGTCGTTATTCTTGTAAAGAATCATATTTTTTTCAGGAGCTATTTCTATTTCAAACTTATCTATCCCAACTATTCTCGCTTCATTTTTCACATTTAAAGTTCCAAATACGCGGCGTTTTTCTTTATCCGTCTCGATGGTCACACTTACGAGATTTGGATAATCGCTTACTACTGTCGTGGTTTTTTCCACCACTTCTATACCGCGCTCTTTAGCGATAGGAAAGGCGTTAACATAATTGGCGCTGTCGCCGACTGCTGGCATAAGCATTCCTTTCACGGCGGCAATGGTCAAAAGTTTTAGACTATATTTTGTCACTACCCCGCTATACTCTACAGTCACATTTTTAATATTTCCTTCTATTGTCTGAGCCGCAAAACTTCCCAGTTTTTCATTCATAGTTAAAAACGGCTGCATTTCACGCAGTATCTCAGGGTCAATAGCCGGAATATTTACAGCATTTTTTATAAGTTTCCCGCGCAACGCATCTATCACCTGTTCCACTATAACCCGACCTACACTTTCCTGCGCTTCTACCGTAGAGGCACCTAAATGCGGTACCATCACAATCAAGTTTGGATCCACAGTAAAGAGCTCGCTATCAAAAGGCGGCTCTTTTTCAAAAACATCAAGTGCGGCCCTTTTAACTTTTCCTGACTTGAGCCCATCTGCGAGATCTTTTTCATTAACAATTCCACCCCTGGCGCAGTTGATTATCATAACGCCGTCTTTCATAGTGGCTATTTGCTTGGCTGTTATCATATCTTTTGTCTCTTTGTTTAGCGGCACATGAAAAGTAATTATGTCCGCTATTTTTATTACTTCGGCTACACTCATAGTTTCAATGCCGAGAGTTTCAGCTTTCTCTTTAGTCATAAAAGGATCAAAGCCCACAATTTTCATTCCAAACGCCATCATTCTTTTTGACACTTCAGTCCCAATTCTTCCTAGCCCTATGACCCCAAGAGTTTTGCCGTAAAGTTCCATTCCTACAAATTTATTTCTGTCCCATTTTTTTGCTTTAAGAGATGCATCAGCCTGCGGTGTGTTTCTTGCCATGCTCATTAAAAGCGCAATGGTCTGCTCGGCAGTAGACAAGGTATTCGCATCTGGGGTATTCATAACAATTACGCCTTTATTTGTCGCTACCGGAATATCCACATTATCCAAGCCCACGCCTGCTCTGCCTATTACTTTTAATTTTTTAACTTTTTCCAAAACCTTAGCCGTGACTTTGGAAGCACTTCTAATTATAAGCCCATCATAGTTGACGAGTTCTTCAGCCAGTTGTTCTTCCGTCATTCCCACTTTCACAGTGGCTTCTATATCTTTTTCCCCTTGTAAAAGTTTTATTGCATCTTCCGCGAGCTTATCACTTACAAGTATTTTATACATATTTACGCCTCCCATATTTTTTTAAACGCTTAGTATTTTTCTTCTATCAATACTTCCATTGCTTTTTTTACGCCTTTCCCTATTTCAATATTGGCACCCATATCTTTGAGAGCCATTTCCGTGGCAGCGACTCCTATTATGGCATCAAACCTATCTGTATAGCCCAGTGTCCCAATACGGAATATCTTGCCTTCCATTTTTCCCTGTCCGCCTGCCATAGAAATTCCGTAATCATCTCTTATCTTTTTTACCAGGGCTTTTCCATCCAACCCCTCTGGTACCACTACCGAACAAAGCACCACTGCTGGATTTTCCGCTGCAAAAAGTTTAAGCCCAAGCGCAGTCATAGCCTCACGCACAGCGCGTGCCAATTTTCTGTGCCTGTCCCATATATTTTCTATGCCTTCTTCTTTTATCAATCTCAAGGCCACATTGAGCTGGCATATCAACGAAACCGCAGAGGTCCACGGAGTATCTGGCATTTTTTCTTTTGTCAGTGCTTTTTCGCTTTTTTTCAAATCAAAATAAAATTTTGGATTTTTGCTGGTTTCTACAAGTTTCCAGGCTTTTTCGCTTGCCGCTACAAAAGCAAGTCCTGGAGGAATCATAAGCCCTTTCTGCGAACCCACCACTATCATATCCACCGCCCACTTATCCATATAGAAAGGTTGTGCCCCGATTCCACTTATCCCGTCCACCACAAGCGCAGCTTTATGGTTTACTGTCAATTTTCCAAAAGCTTCAATATCATTATATACTCCTGTCGAGGTTTCATTCAGTGTGGTAAATACTGCCACCGCATCAAGATTTTCATCCAACACTTTTTTTAATTCTTCTGGCTTTACAGGATAGCCCCATTCAGATGCTATTTTTACCACATTTACATTATACGCTTTCGCAATAGCTTCCCATCTGTCTCCAAAAGCTCCAATAGAGGCGACTATAATTTTTTCTCCCGGACTTGTCATATTTGCCATTGCCGCTTCCATTGCGCCTGTCCCAGAAGCACTTAGAATATGCACACTTCGTTGTGTACCCAGCACATACTTCATATTGTCCAGAACCTCTGTAAGAATTTTTCTGAACTGAGGAGTTCTGTGATGCATTACTGGTTTTGCTCCCTCAGCAAGTACTTCTGGTGGAACTTCAGTCGGACCTGGTGCCATAATGTATTTTTTTTTCATGTTTCTTTACCTCCCTAAAATTTTATCGGCTTTTAACCGAAATTATCATTTATTTGTGATTTATTTCACTATCTGCAAAAATAAGTATACAAAATGGGGTTTAATTTGTCAACTCTATTATTAATATATTCTTATACTTTGTGATTTATTTCACTATCATAATCAAAAAAAACCGCGGTTTTTACACCGCGGTGCTATGTTTATTTTTCGTTTTTTCCTATTTTACGCATTTTTACTTTTTCAAATATTTCTTCCACTTTTTCAATAAGTTTTGCTGGGGAAAAGGGTTTTACCACATAAGCATCCGCTCCACACTTCACCCCTTTTTCTACATCTGCCAACTGGCCTTTTGCGGTCAATAAAATAACTGGGATATTGGTAGTAACTGGATTATTTTTAATATTTGTGCAGGCTTCAAAGCCATCCATTTCAGCCATCATAACATCCAAAATTACAAGATCAGGTATTATTTTTTCTACTATTTTTATTGCTTCTTTTCCGTTTGTGGCTGTGTACACCTCAAACGCTTCTGCTAAAGTATCTTGAAGGGCCGAAAGAATAAAAGGTTCATCATCCGCCACCAATATTTTTTTCTTTTCAGTTGTCATTTTTTTCCTCCTTATACTTATTTACTTTTGGGATGAAGAAGATAAATTTACTACCTTTCCCTTCTTCGCTTTCCACAGTAATTTCACCATTATGCAGTTCCGTAATATATTTTACAATAGCCAGCCCTATTCCAGTCCCACCAATTCTTCGCATAGTAGAGTTCTCTACCCTGTAAAACTTTTCAAATATTTTCAGCAATTCATTTTTTGGAATTCCAAATCCTTGATCGCTGACCGACACATAATACCTGTCGTTTTTTTCTTCCATTACTATATTTATTTCTCCACCATTTGGTGAATATTTTATAGCATTTGATAAGAGGTTCGTCATTACCTGTATTAATTTATTCCTATCAATAAATATTTTCTCACTTTTTTCAGGTGTTGTCAAAGTAATCTTGTGTTTAGGTGAAACTGTGCGAAAGTTCTCATAAACCTGCTTTAGCATTTCACTAAAATCCACTTTTTCAAGTGCAAGGCTTATCCCTTTTCCTGCCTCTATTCTGGAGACATCCAAGAGATCTCCAATAAGCCCCCCCAACCTTTGGGTTTCTTTATTTATTATGCCTGCGTATTTTTTTATTTTATCCGCATCCATAGCCCTCACCATCATAAGTTCGCTATATGCCTGAATCGGAGTAAGCGGAGTGCGTAATTCATGGGACACCATATTTAAAAATTCACTTTTCATTTTATCCAGTTCTTTTATCTCGGTAATATCCCTAAAGACAGCTACAGTACCGGTTATGTCTCCCACTTCATCAGTTATAGGGGCGAAGACCGCCGCAAAAGTATGTTCCTTTTTTTCTATCATAAATTTCAATTCCACTTTAAGTGTCTTTTTTTCGCGTTTAGTAGTTCTAAAATATTCCACCAGTTCTGGAATATGAAGGACCTCACTAATTTCGTTATTAATATCCTTATTAAAATCTAAAGAAAACACTTCTTCGGCAATACGGTTTGACATAACCAGTCTGTTCTTCCCATCCACAGCTATCACCGCTTCCTGCATACTTTGCACGGTGGACTCTATTCTTCTTTTTTCAATCCCCATATCAATATTTACTTTTTTTAATTCCGCATTTAATTGTTCTGCGCGTTCTTCCATATGCTCATAAAGGCTCGCATTTTCAATAGCAATAGCCGCTTGAGCTGCGAGGGCCTCTAGGAATTTTATTTCAATTTTTTGAAAACTCGTGGCGCCTATTTTATTTATAACTTGGACAACTCCAATGACCTTGTCTTTCACTTTCAAAGGCACACATAACACTGAGCGGGTGATAAAATCGGTCTGATAATCTACTCTTTTGGCAAACCGCAAATCTTTTGTGACATCAGCTACTAGCAAGGATTCGCCTGTTTTCGCTACCCACCCTGCTATCCCTTCTCCCATTTTAAGCCGAATTTTTTTTACTTCATCTTCTTTTGGGCCTGTAGCCATTTCAAGAAAAAGTTCATTAGTTTTATCATCTATTAAAAAAACCGAACTCGCTTCCACCTGCATTACTCGCTCGGCGGATTGCATTATTATTTTTAAAAGTTGTTTTAGCTTTCTGGTGGAATTGATTACTATGCTTATTTCCATAAGGGCTGTCATTTTTTCTATTTCTTCTTCTTTTTCTATTTCTATCTGCTGATTTTTGTTTTTTTGTTCGTAGCATTTAAAGAAGTTCCCAAACATCTCAAAAATCATTTCAGTCAGCCCGATAAGTTGTATCTCAGTTTGATATGTGATTGTTTTGTAAGCGGTTTCAAAGGTGTGGGTATCAATTTCATATTTTTTAGCAATTTCGTTTATCCTAGCGGTGTTAAAATCAGTATCCTCTTTAAGCCCTACCAGTAAATAGAATTTTTTTTCATAAAAGGATTTAGCCACGCAATAGTGTACGAGCCCTGCCCCAGGACATTTAATTAATTTTGTATCCCCTTTCCCCGCAGTGAGTTCAGCACACTTATGAAATCCCTTATCTGTTTTTCGTATTAAACCGCAAAATTGATTAAAGTTACTCTCTTTCGAATTAACAAGCCCATCCTCGCTAATAACTTTTATAGTTATCCCCATAGTGGCAGCAAGTTTATCTTGTATGGCTTCCCACTGCTGAATATCAAAAAAATCTGTGTTTTTTTCCATTACCTTTTCATCCATATTCCACCCCCTTCAAAAATAAATCCCAAGTTTTAGAACTTTATGGGTGTTCCCGCAATGGGACTGCCTATATTATATCTTATAATATGGTGGGCTTGTCCCGCAAGGGGACTGCCTATATCATATACTAATAATATGGTGGGCTTGCCCCGCAAGGGGACTGCCTATATCATATCTTATAATATGGTGGGCTTGTCCGGACTTGAACCGGAGACTTCCGTCTTGTGAAGGCGGCACTCTAACCACTGAGTTACAAGCCCACATCTAATTCTACTTATAATAAATAGGGCACAGTCCCCTTGCGGGACAAGCCCACATCTAATTCTACTTATATATATCGGGCGCAGTCCCCTTTAGGGGACAAGCCCACATCTAATTTTACTTATATATATCGGGCGCAGTCCCCTTTAGGGGACAAGCCCACATCTAATTCTACTTATAATAAATAGGGCACAGTCCCCTTGCGGGACAAGCCCACATCTAATTCTACTTA
>CAILUR010000264.1 GCA_903837445.1 uncultured bacterium
ACATCATAATCCCCACCAGTCACTACAAAATCAACTTCAGAATTATTTATGGATTCCTCTGGAAAAAAAGTCACATGATCCCCACACAAAATTACTTTTGCATCAGGATTATCGGTTTTAAAAGTTTTTATATATTTCCAGTGATATTGTATGATAGGCGTTTTGGTTTCGATAATTACAGCATCTGGTGCAAACTCATTTAAGCGTCTTTCAAACGCCTGCGCTGTCATACCTCTATTTATCCCATCAAAAAATAATACTTCGTGTCCAGCATTTTGCAATAGGGTGACAGTATATGCAGGGATAAGCGGATAGATTTTTATTTCACGCGAATGCGTGTATTTGAACTGCCTGTTCTGCCCAAGTAAAGGTATTTTCCCGTTTACAAACCGCGGGGGATAGATAAACGCTACTCTCATTCAAAACCTCGAATAATGTTTTGGCTTTCGGACTTCAAACCAAAATCATTTTTTAAACCTTCATATAATTATACCTTTAATTTTTTAAACTCACCACAAATAATCTAAAGGATTTTGTACTACCCCATTTTTAAATATTGAAAAGTGCAAATGTGGGCCTGTAGATTTTCCAGAATTTCCTGACTTGGCTATCAACTTTCCACCCTTTACTTTCTGTCCTGACTTTACAAATATTTTACTCAAGTGTCCATAAATTGTTCTATAGCCATTGGCATGTTTTATCCTTATGCAGTTTCCAAACCCTGGCTCAAGCCCAGCCGACTCTACCACTCCGTCAGCGGCCGCTCCCACCCAAGTCCCTATCTTTGCCCTTATGTCTACCCCGTTATGAAACTTTGTGACTCCACGCAAGACAGGGTCATTTCTCAGGCCTTTGAGTGAAGTATACTTTCCCGCGAGTGGGGACCGAAACATTTTCCTGCGTTTATACAAGGCAGCCAGTTCAGGTTTTATATTTTTAGGTTTTCCTTCCGGAATAAAGATTAAAGCCCTTTGTCCAAGCATAAAAGGAAGGCGGTTGACTTTTTTTATGGTTTCCGCCCTCACTTCATATAAAGTGGCTATTTGATTTATATCTGTGGGGGTATTGGGTTTTATTTCATGCAAAACGCCTCGCGCATTGAACACTATTATTTCCTGATCTCGCCTTGATTTTAGGTCAGTAAGTTCAGGGTTGGCACCTATGACAGTATCAATATTTACTCCGTATTTTTTTGCTACCGCCCAAAAATTTTCACCATTTTTTATTTTGTATAGTTCAAACTTTATCCCGCGCAGGCTTATATGTTTTTTCAAAAAGTCATATGCCAGTGGCTTATTGCGTTCGCATATTTCTGAATAGTACTCGCCAAAAAATACATTTAAATTCTGTTTTTTGTTATTTGCCTTTTCCGTAGCACTCTTTTCTTCAGGAGCCGATGGCACCGAAGAGGCTCCCTTTAAATTAAAAAATACTAAAAACCCGGCAAGGATAACTGCTGCCACACCTATAGTTATAAAGAGTATCAGTTGTTTTTTTGACAAGTTTTTTACAAAATATAAAATTTTTGTAGCGAAACTTGCGTTAGTCGCCTCGTTCTTTACAAC
>CAILUR010000265.1 GCA_903837445.1 uncultured bacterium
CTTTGATAATCTTTTAAAAAATTAAATACCAAAGGCATCATTAGGAGCCCGCTAATAATAAGACCAGTCATTTTTTTCAAAGAAATATTACCAATATAAAAAATTACAAGCGTCATAGGAATCATAAGCAATGCCGTTCCCAAATCTGGTTGGAATAAAATTAAGACAAGTGGGAAAGCCATAAGCAGTATCATTATTAATATGTTTTTAAAACTAAAGGCATTTTTTGAATTAATTATTATGTATCTTACCATTGCCAGTGCCAACACTATTTTCATAAATTCACTTGGTTGAAACTGAAAGGAACCTAACTTTAACCAGCGTTGTGCGCCGAGTGCCGAATGGCCTATTATCAAAACCACCAAAAGAATCCCAGATAAGGTCCAATATAAAAAGTTCCCCATTTTCAACAAAATATTATAGTTCAGATTTGCCATTACCACCATTCCCACTAAACCCAGCACATACCAGACTATCTGTTTCTCAAAAAAGTTTATGGTATTTGAATAAGTGGCACTATAAATTTCTACAAGCCCTATCAACAAAAGCAAAAAAGTACACACTAAAATTATTTTATTCATACCACTAAAATAGTTCTTCAAATCCCCAAGAGGTCTTAAGGGTCTCATCGTTTTTCTCCTTTGGGTTTTATGGTCTTAAAATAATATTCCATTACTTCTTTTGCTATAGGAGCCGCTACATCGCCGCCACCGCCACCGTGTTCTATGAGGACAAGAGTTATTATTTCAGGATTATCATAAGGCGCATACCCACAGAAGATAGCGTGCGTTTCCCCGTTGGGGTTTTCCACAGAAGAGGTTTTGCCAGCTACCGCATACCCAGAAATAGCTGCCTTTTTGGCAGTACCTGAGGGCGAATTTACCACGAGCTGAAGTGCTGTTTGCATAGTTTTCATAACCCCTTTATCCAAACTCACATCAAATAGTTTTTTAGGGGTATTTAATCTAATTATTTTTCTGCCTGGCATAGTTATCGCTTTCATTAAATGCGGTTGCATAGTATAGCCACCATTTGCAATTGCCTCCACCAAGTTAAGCACCTGCAAGGGGTTGGCAGTCAAATACCCCTGTCCAATTGACATCATAACTGTATTTCCCGGAAACCAAGTAGATTTTTGTACATTACTCTTCCACTCTCTGGAAGGGACAAGCCCCTTTTTTTCTCCCGCCAGATCAATGCCTGTTTTTTCTCCAAGTCCAAAAATTTTTGCGTATTTATAAAGCAATTCTATTTTCATTTTTAAGCCGAGCTTATAAAAATAAATATCGCAGGATTGTTCCACCGCTTTATAAAAGGATACCCACCCGTGCCCTGTCGGCCGCCAGCATTTATACGGCCAGGTCTTTATCCAGTAAAGCCCATCACAAAAGAAAGCATCATTTACATCTACTATGCGTTCGTTGAGTCCGCCACTCCCGACAGCAATTTTAAAGATAGAACCTGGCGAATATATCCCTTGCGTGACTCTGTTTGACAGCGGATTATACTTGTCCCTAAGCAAACGCTTCCATTCCCTGGCATTTATTTTACCGCTGAAATAATTAAGATTATAATCTGGTTTGGAAGTCATACATAAAATTTCTCCCGTTTTAGGAACGATCGATATTATTACTCCGTTATATTTGTATTTTTCCATTAAGTGTTCAGCATATTTCTGAAGTCGAAAATCAATGGTCAACACCACATCCGACCCTGCTTTGGGTTCAAGCCTGCCACGCACTTCTTTTTGTCTGCCTCGGGAGTCGGTTAAAATATAAACCATACCATCTTCACCGCGTAACTCTGTGTCATAAAAACTTTCCAACCCGCTTAAGCCCAGCATATCACCCATTTTATATTTTTCGTATTTTGTA
>CAILUR010000266.1 GCA_903837445.1 uncultured bacterium
ACGCTATAAAAGTGTTTTATAATAAAATAAAATAATTGGAACACCAGGGGAAAGAAAAATATCCCAAATCCCACCAATAAAAACACCCGAGTTAAAAACTCTCTATCAGGGTTTTTAAACCGGTTTTTTGTCTGTGCAAAATAAAAGTTTGTAATCCAAGAAAGTCCAGACATAAAAACCTCGGAAACAAGTTTCAGGTTCCAGGTTCCAAGTTCCAAGATAGCTTTAGAAACAACCCTAATGCCTTAATCCTGGAACTTGGAACTTGGAACCTGGAACTTGGAATTAAAATCCTGGAACTTGAAACCTGAAACTTGGAATTAAAATCCTGGAACTTGGAACCTGGAACCTGGAACTTTTGTTTATTCTATTTCTCTTCCGTCAGTTTGAAAAAAATCTCTTCTAATTTTTCATTCATATTTTTTTCTTTTATGTCTTTGAGGTTTCCTACTTCTACTAAGCGGCCGTGATCTATTATGCCTACTGTGTCGCAGACTTCTTCGGCGGTTTCTATGGAATGTGTGGACATAAAAACAGTGAGACCTTCTTCTTTGGAAAGTTTTTTTATCGCGGCGCGCAGGGTTTTCATACTTTTGGGGTCAAGCCCGACCATAGGTTCATCCAAAATAAACACATCTGGCGCATGCACTAAAGAGGCGACAATAAGCATTTTTTGGCTCATACCGTGTGAGTAGCTTTCTATAAAATCATTTATATAACTCGCTGCCTCAAACATTTCGGAATATTTTGTTAGACGGGTTTTAAAATCGTTCTTTGAGACATTATAAAGGTTTGCCAAAAACTCTACATATTCAATGCCCCGAAGTTTTTCAAACAGATACGGTTTGTCTGGTATAAGCGCCAACTTTTTTTTGTAGCTTACAGGATTTGTTTTTATACTTATGCCGTCCAGCAAGGCCTCGCCTGTTGTTATGGCCGCAAGCCCGCAGAGCATTTTTATAGTGGTAGTTTTACCCGCGCCATTAGGTCCTAAAAAACCAAAAATTTCGCCCTTTTTTATTTGCAGATTGAGATTGTTGACAGCAGTAAAGTCGCCGTATTTTTTGGTAAGCCCGATAGTTTCTATCATTTTTCACCGAATATAAAAGAATTTCTATTCCGTAGCTTCGAGCTTTGACTGATACACTCTCACAGGCATTATGACGAAAGTCACACCCATTTGATAGAACTCGCGTTGCATACGGAAAACGATATAGTTGTGGAGTTGTCTGGTCAAAATCGACTCGTCTTCAAAGACCAGCTGTCCTCCAAAGAATACTGAATTATGATATTTTTTTAAAAGTTCCGTGGAAATGGCTTTACTTTCTTCCATAACATCCGTACCTATAGTGGTCACCGCTTCAGCATAAAAGCCCCTGTTATTTATATAGTGCACATAGTGATCCATTTGCTTTTTAATATGTTCCTTAAGTTTTTCCACTTCCTCAGTGCCTTTGAAATTACCTGTGTCCACTATCCCTATCTGGACAAATATATAATTTTTAAACATCGGTCCGAAAGATCGAATTACACTCATAAGCGTATGCATCCCCAAGCCATTAAAACCATTTACAAAGACCACAGCGGTCCGCGAGTTAGGGTCATAGTTTATAGGAACTTCACCGATATGTTTTGCACTCAGTGCCGCATAAGCCAAATCATCCAAATTTCTCAACATATCAAAGGTCTTAAGATAATGTTTCCTTATGAAAACAAATAAAGCTATCAGCGAGCCCGTAATAATAATTGTGATCCACCCGCCATCTAAAAACTTAAATATTATTACTGTCACCAATATAAAAATTGTCATAGCAAGTCCTATCCCGTTTACTAAAATCTTTGAAAACCATTTTTTTTCTTCTTTTTTTACTTTCCACCAGTGTATAACCATTCCCAATTGAGAAAGGGAAAAAGTTATAAAAACATTTATGGAATAAAGGACCACAAGAAATTTTACAGATCCTTTTGAAAGAAATACCGTGATAAAAGCCGCCGCACCCAAGAGCCCTATGCCATTCTGTGCTACAAGCCTATCACTGAGAGCGGCGAAGCGTGAAGGTGCCCACTTATCTTTTGCCATATTTGCAAGCACTCCAGGACCGCCGATAAACCCAGTTTGTGCCGCTACAAAAAGTAAAGCTGCCTCTGAGACTAAGGTCACAATAATAAATATATGAGCTGCCTGTTTCGGCCAGCCCGCAGTAGCATTTTCAAATAAGACCGCATTGAGAGTTTTTCCATGCACTGGTGACACATGATACAACACATATGCCAAGATTAGACCAAAGACCATAAAACTTAAAGAGAACGCCATATATTTCATTGTCTTTTTGGCATTTATTACTCGCGGTTCCCTGAAAACATTTAAACTATTGCTAACGGCTTCAATACCAGTATATGTACCGGCACCCATACTATAAGCTCTGAGGACGAGAAAAATAACTCCAGCGCCACCCAGTGAGGCTCCTGCCGAATGAATATCAGCGCTGGTATTTTGAGCAAGCATTGAAAAGTTTCCAGCATTTTTTATAAGGGCGAACAATATTATAAAGACATGCGTTCCGATAAAAATTAAAAATATCGGTACGAGCGGAGCTATAGATTCCTTTAC
>CAILUR010000267.1 GCA_903837445.1 uncultured bacterium
AGATTACAAATATTGATCCCAATTTTACTTTTGCTTATACCTATGGTAGCGCTATTTTAGCGTGGAATCTGAACAGGGTAGAAGAAGCGACAAAACTGATACAAAAAGGGATTGCTTATAATCCGTTTTTTTGGCAGTTGAGGCTTTATATGGGCGCTATTATTTTTAAGCAAAAAGGGGACACCCTCGGATATATTAAATTACTTGAAGATGCTTTAAAGTACGAAGACCATCCGGCTATGCTTGAGAGAATTTTAGGGAATATTTATGAACTGAATAAATCTCCTGACTATGCTGCTGAATATTGGGCTGGGATTTATACTAAGTCCAAGCATAAGGACTCCAGAGCGCACGCTTATGATAGACTTCTGGTGCTACTGCAGGAAAAGAAACTCACCACTCCAGATAAAATAATCGAACTTTTGAAATAACGAGTCTTTAAAACTTGCTTTATGTGCTGGCTTCACATATACTCCCTTAACTTCAAGAAGAAGAGGCACTATGTCTAAAGATAAAATAATTATAAAAGGCGCCAGAGAACATAATTTAAAAAATCTTGATATCGAGATTCCACGGGATAAGCTTGTAGTCATAACTGGAGTTTCGGGTTCTGGAAAATCCTCTTTGGCTTTTGACACTATTTATGCTGAAGGACAGCGCCGATATGTGGAATCCTTGTCTGCTTATGCCAGACAGTTTTTGGGACAAATGCAAAAACCAGATGTGGACTCCATTGAGGGCTTATCGCCAGCCATAGCCATTGAACAAAAAAGTTCAGGCAACAATCCTCGGTCCACTGTGGGGACTATCACTGAAATTTACGATTATCTGCGGCTTCTTTTTGCTCGTGTGGGGCAACCGCATTGTCCTAATTGCAAAATCCCTATCAAATCTCAAACGGTCCAGCAGATTACAGATAGGGTGTTGGAACTTGCGCAAGGTTCGAAAATAATGATCTTGGCGCCAGTGGTGAAAGGCAGAAAAGGGGAATATGATAAGCTGCTTGCTAACATTAAAAAAGAAGGGTTCTTAAGAGTCAGAGTGGACGGACAGGTTTTGGCGGTAGAAGAAAAAATAAAAATGGATAAAAATAAGAAACATAATATAGAAGTAGTAATTGACAGGCTTGTCATTGAAAAAGAATCTAAAAAAAGAATTACCGATGCAGTAGAAATAGCTTTGAAAGTGGGAGAAGGCATTGTCATAATAAATAATTCTGAAAAAAAATCAGACACGCTTTTTAGTGAGAAACTCGCTTGTCCGCAATGCGGTTTTTCAATGGCTAAAATTGAGCCGCGTTTATTCTCATTTAATAATCCTTTCGGGGCTTGTCCTGTCTGCACAGGGCTTGGCACGAGAGTGGAAGTGGACGAACGAATGGTGTTAGATAAAAGTTTGAGTTTGAGACAAGGCGCTATAAAACCGTGGTCAAATACGGAAGGCTACTATTGGCATTATCTGGAAGGGTTGTCTAAAAAAATGAAATTCAGTTTGGAGACCCCTTTCCACAAACTACCTGAGTATGCCAAGGATGCTTTGTTAAACGGCACAGATATGCAAGTGGATTTTCATTACAAGGCGAAGACCAAAGAAAATGAATATAATTATACAGGCAGATTTGAAGGGATTTTTCCGTTCTTGCAGAGACGCTATATGGAAATGGATACTGAAGCGACGAGGGAAGATATTTACAATAAATATATGATGGAAAGTGTGTGTAGTGCGTGTCAGGGAAAACGCCTCAAAGATGAAGCGCTGGCAGTAACTATCACAGGTAAATCTATTTTTGATATTACTGAGTTTTCAGTGGAAAAATGTAAAAACTTTTTTGAATATTTAAAACTAAATGAGAAGGAAACCCTGATTGCCAGACAAATCATAAAAGAAATAAAAGGCAGGTTGGAGTTTTTGCTTAATGTGGGGTTGGCGTATTTAACTCTTGGAAGAAAAGCAGGGACTTTGTCAGGGGGAGAGTTTCAACGCATACATTTGGCAAATCAGATAGGCGTAGGGCTTGTAGGCGTGCTTTATATATTGGATGAGCCCAGCATAGGGCTACATCAAAGGGATAACGAAAAACTGCTTAACACTTTGAAAAGTTTGCGCGATATGGGAAACACTGTCAT
>CAILUR010000268.1 GCA_903837445.1 uncultured bacterium
AGGTTCCAGGTTCCAGGTTCCAGGTTCCAGGTTCCAGGTTCCAGGTTCCAGGTTCCAGGTTCCAGGTTCCAGGTTCCAGGTTCCAGGTTCCAGGTTCCAGGTTCCAAGTTCCAAGTTCCAGGATAAAAATACCAAGTTCAAATAACAAGTTCAAATAACAAGTTCCAGGATAATAAAATATTAGAGGATATCTTGAAACTTGAGGCAAAGGCTAAAATGAAAAGAATACTATTAATGATAGCTTTACTACTGATTTCTAATGCCTTGTTGGCTCTCGGGGAAGTCACCCAGACAGCAGGCCAAATAAGTACTGATCTTGATGCGGAGGCCTTTTATGCTTCCGTGACAGGAACCACAGAGTATAAAAACAAACCTGTCTTTCTTCCAATTGGCGCCGAAAGAAACAATCTTTTTGAAGATGTTAAAGTGAGTATTATAGAAGCTATTCCTTTTGCTTTTCTTTACACGGCGCTTTATTTGAGTATAGAAAAAGCGATTGAACAAAAAAAAATGTTATGGGAAATAAAACCAGGGAAGTTAGAGGATTATCGGTCCAATTTCATAACTGCGTGTGCCGGTTTTGCTGCTGTAAATCTGCTTGTGAACCTGACACTGTATTATGATTACACGCCTGGAAAAAAACTTGAGATTTCGCTGGAACCGGTAAAAAAGGGTGAGACCCCTTAAAATAGTATTATTTTTCCGCAGTGAAAAGCGGGAGTGGGAGCTTAATATGAAAAAGAAAACAAAACGCATAAAAATTTCATTAAATTTTAACAACCTTATGAGTGATAAAATTGGGGCTCAGGGGATTACCGAAGAAGATTTAAAAAAAGTAATGCCAGTTGTGAAAAAAGCTATGAAGAAAATGCGGGAAATGCGGGATGATGGAAAACTTGGATTTATGTATCTGCCGTACGATAATAAGGCAAAAGAAGAAGTAAAAAAAATAGCCGAAGGGTTTAAAAGTAAATTTGAGAACTTTGTAGTCGTGGGAATAGGCGGATCAGCCCTCGGTACTACGGCTGTCTTTAAAGCAATTCAACACCCTTATCATAACGAACTCCCCAGAGAAAAAAGAAAAGCCCCAAAACTTTATGTTATGGATAATGTGGACCCTGACACGGCGGCGGGTTTATTTGATATTATAGATGTAAAAAAAACTTGTGTAAATATCATATCCAAATCAGGGGAAACTGCTGAGACCACGGCCTTTATGAAAGTGTTGTGGGCAAAAATGTCAAAAGAAATAAAAAAAGATAAACTCAAAGACCATATAATTATGACTACCGATAAAGAAAAAGGGGCTCTTAGGAAAATAGCTAACGATTATGGCTTTGCTTCTTTCCCAGTGCCAGAAAATGTGGGAGGCAGGTTCTCTGTTTTAACTCCAGTAGGGCTGTTTCCGCTGGCTTGTGTTGGAGTGATATTGATGAACTTTTAAAAGGCGCGGCTTATATGGACAGCCTTCTCACAAAAGCCAATTCCCATGTGATGCGTAACCCAGCGTATATGTATGCACTTGTGCATTATCTGCACGACATAAAGTTTGGGAAAAAAATATCAGTGCTAATGCCTTACGCGAATGCTTTAAAAGAAATAACGGATTGGTTCGCTCAAATATGGGGGGAGTCGCTTGGGAAAAAAATGTCTCTGGACGGGAAAGTCGTAAATGTAGGGCTGACCCCAGTCAAAGCCCTTGGCGCTACTGATCAGCACTCGCAGGTACAGTTGTATGTGGAAGGCCCTTATGATAAAGTCACGACCTTTATCCGCGTGGAAAAATTTAAAGAAGAAGTTATACTACCAGACAACTTTCAGGAAGAAGAATCTTTGAATTATCTCAGTGGCAAAAATATGGGCGCTCTTATGAATGCCGAACAAAAGGCAACAGAAATAGCGCTCACTAAAAATCAGCGCGCCAATATGACTATAAGTTTGCCTGAACTCAATGAGTTCGCCTTGGGACAACTCTTGTATATGCTTCAGGTTGCCACTGCTTTTGCTGGAGAACTTTACGATATAAACGCCTTTAATCAGCCAGGAGTGGAACTGAGCAAATTGGCCACTTTCGCCCTTATGGGGAGAAAGGGCTATAAAGAAAAATTAAGCGAACTTAAAACGGGGAAAGATTCAGCGAGGTATATAATCTAATGGCAAAAATAAAAGCTTTTAAGGCTGTAAGGTTCAACCCAGAAAAAACAGATATAGCAAAAGTTATGATGCCCCCCTATGATATTATTAAAGATTCTGAAAAATATTATAAGCAAGATGCTCATAATATTATTAGAATTGATAAAGGGCTTAATATGGAAGGCGATACTGAACTTAATAACAAATATACCCGTGCCGCTGCCTATGTGAAGACCTGGTTGGAAGAAAAAATTCTTAAACAGGATGAAAAAGAAGCCGTATACATTTATATGCAGGAATATAATCTGCCAGATGGCTCGAAAAAAGAAATGCTTGGCTTTTTATCGCTTGTAAAAGTGGAAGAGTTTGAAAAAAAAATAGTGTTACCCCACGAAAAAACGCACTCTGCCGCGAAAGTGGACAGACTGGAACTTATGCGCACTTGTAAGGGGAACACCAGCCCCATTCTTTCTCTTTATTTTGATGCTGAAAAAAATACCGATAAAATTCTCAGAGAAGTCACAGTGTCACACCCCCCTGTAATTGACACCGTGGGAGAAGGGAGTTGCCGTTATCGTATGTGGGCTATGACCGACCCTGCGATAATATCAAAAATATCAGGGCTCTTTACAGACAAACAGCTTTTTATTGCGGATGGGCATCACAGATATGAGACTGCGATAAACTACAGAAATGAAATGAGACAGACCCTTTCTCTTAGAGGAGAGGACAATCCGTGTGACTATATAATGATGTGTCTTATCTCAATGGAACATTCAGGGATTTCAATTCTTCCTACTCACAGGGTCTTTAAAGAGTTTCAATATACGGAAGTGTTATCATCCGCTTTGGCAAAAAAGTTTTTTGAAATAACCCGACTGGACTCACCCTCGGCTTTAAGAGCTAAAATGACAGCCCGTTCCGAAAAAAAACGCTTTGGCATATTACACGGTAAGGACTGTCTTTTGCTTGAACTAAAAGCAGAGGCATATAGGGAAGCGCTTAAAACTATGACAGAACATGTGCCGGAATATTATATGTTGGATGTGTCTATTTTACATAAACTTATTTTTGAAGATGTGATGGGGCTCGACTATGCCCAACTTGTAAAAACAGTGGACTATACTCAGGATATTGATGAAGCTATAAAGGCTGTAGTGAATGACACTGCGAAGATTGCTTTTCTACTTCAGGCGACCACGATTGAAGAAGTTAAAAACATTTCCCTAAAAGGAGATGTTATGCCACAAAAATCCACATACTTTCTTCCAAAACTCGCCACGGGCTTTCTTATTTATTTAATGGAAGGCAATTAAACAAATGAGTCTTTTTGAGGATGAGAATAAAATTTCTGCTGAAGAACCGCTCGCTTATAGGATGCGGCCGAAAGGGTTAGAGGACTTTGTCGGGCAGTTGGAAATTGTAGGCGAAAATGGTTTCTTAAGAAAACTTTTGGACACAGGAAAAATACCTTCGCTTATTTTATGGGGGCCACCGGGGTCGGGAAAAACCACCTTGGCTATGATTGTGGCAGGGCGAGTAAACGCCGAGTTCGTGCCTTTGTCGGCGGTCTCAAGTGGCATTAAAGATATAAAGGAAGTTATTGAAAAGGCCGCTTTTAATAAAAAAATTGGAAAAAAAACAATTCTGTTCATTGATGAAATCCACAGGTTTAATAAATCTCAGCAAGATGTATTTCTGCCGTATGTGGAAGATGGCACGATAATTCTTATAGGTGCGACTACTGAAAATCCATCTTTTGAAGTGAACTCGGCCTTATTATCAAGAGCGAGAGTCCTGACTTTAAAGGCCTTGGAAAGCACACACCTTGCCACCATTATTAAGAGGGCTGTCAAAGAAGGGCTTGGCAAGAAAAAAGTGGAAGTGACCACGGAAGCGTATGAGATTATAAGTGCCCTCTCAAACGGAGATGCCCGAATCGCTCTCAATATTATTGAAATGATAGATACTCTCCAAAAAGAAGACCACTATACCATAACTATGGAAGCAGTAAAAAAGGTCTATGAAAAAAAGACCTTTCTTTACGATAAAACAGGGGAAGAACATTACAATATAATATCAGCTTTTCATAAGAGCCTGCGCGGGAGTGACCCAGATGCTTCGCTTTACTGGCTGGCACGGATGCTGGAGGCAGGGGAACAGCCCTTGTATGTAGCGAGACGAATGGTGCGCTTTGCCAGCGAAGATATAGGCAATGCGGATTCCAACGCCCTGCGCGTGGCACTTGCGGCAAAGGAAGCGTTTGATTTTTTAGGGCATCCAGAGGGAGAACTCGCCCTTGCTCAGGCCTGTCTTTATTTAGCCACGGCGCCGAAAAGTAATTCCGTGACCACTGCTTTTGGGCTGGCACAGGAAGATGTGCACTCGCATAGGGATGAACCAGTGCCCATACATTTGAGAAATGCCCCCACCAAATTAATGAAAGAAATGGGCTACGGCAGTGGCTATAAATATGCCCACGATTATGAAGGTAACTATGTCCAGCAAGACTATATGCCAGAAAAATTAAAAGATAGGGTATACTATAAGCCGACTGAAAACGGGTATGAAAAAAATATAAAAGAAAGGCTGGCACGATGGAAAAAAAAATAGGTTTAATTTTATTTTTAGTATGTTTTATAACTGTGGCCACCCCTTCTTTAAATATCAGAGCGGAAGAAGAAGAGAGTTATGTCAATCTTAAAATACAGGAAATTCATTTTAAAATTACGCCTTCGTTTAAGTTTATTTTACCAGATGGCGCCGCGAAAATTGAAATAAAAAACAAGTTTGATATTACAGAACTTACCGCCGCCACTGAATACAGTTACATATATAGTAAAATAAAATACCTGCTGGGCTACAGAGTGCTCTTGCCATTTGAACCCTCGCTCATACTTTATGACGACACAAATTTCGAAAGGGTATATGAGGCAAAAAAATTCATACAACGCAACCGTGGCATAGGAGTGGGTTTGAAATCCCCTGCTTTTTTTGACGCAGTGACGATTAAAGAAAACATAAGAAATGAAAACTTTTATTTTGCGCAGTTAAATAATGTGGCGCAAGTGGAACAGGGAAATATGAATGTTTTTGATTCTTGGATTGAAATAGCGAGAGATTTTGAAAAGGCGGGAACTTTTAAATTGAGCTTAAATCTGGAAAAAGGGCTCCCCACGACTTATGCTAAATATAACTATTTGTTTTTTAACGGGAATTTGAGTACAGATATAAGGCCACACCGGCGTTCACTGATTACTTTGAATGTAAGTTATGGTTATTTACTTGAAGGGGCGACTGTCGCGCAATGGAAAGCATACGGACTTGGCGGTTATGATGATCTTGCGGGTTTTAATGTGGATGAATTCTCAGGGTATTATAAACTCTTTGGCAGAGTCAAATATACTTATGCTTTGCTGGAAAAATTGAACTGGAAATTTTGGGTGGTCACCTGGAGTGGAAGTAATTTAATAGCGGAAGTAAATATTGGAAATGTAGGAGATGTCTGGTCACTTAT